>CAJXSB010000167.1 GCA_913060435.1 uncultured Desulfococcus sp. | reverse complement strand
AGCCCCTTCTCGAGCTGCTCGTCCGTGATGACCAGGGGTGCCAGCACCCGGATCACGTTCCCGTAGATGCCGCACACCAGAATCACGAGCCCTTTTTCGAAGCAGAAGCCCGCCAGCTTCTTGGCCTCTTCCGCGGCGGGAGTGCCGTCCGGCTTGGTCAGGGCCAGGCCGAGCATGGCCCCCTTGCCGCGGATCTCCCCCACAACGCCAAAATCAGCCTGCCATTTCTGGAAGCGCTCCATCAGGGTGTCGCCAAGTTTCTGGGATTTTTCCAGAATATTCTCCTCTTCAAAGATCTCCATCACCGCGAGGCCGGCGGCGCAGGCCACCGGGTTTGCGCCGTAGGTGCCGCCCAGTCCGCCGGGGTGAACCGCATCCATGACCTCCGCCCGACCGACCACGGCGCTGAGCGGCATGCCCGCGGCGAGGCTCTTGGCGACGGTCGTCAGATCGGGCGCCACACCCCAGTGCTCCATGGCGAACATCTTGCCGGTCCGGCCCATGCCGCTCTGGATCTCGTCGGCGATGAAGAGGATGCCGTGCTCTTTGCACAGGGCCGCCACATCCTGGAAATAGCCGTCGGGGGGCGCGATGAAGCCGCCCTCTCCCTGGACCGGCTCGGCCACGATGGCGGCCACGTTTTCAGGGTCGATGCCGGTGATGAAAAAGTCCTTGAGGGCCTCAATGTTGCCGAAGGGTGCACGGTAGATCTCGGGGGCAAAGGGGCCGAACCCCCATTTGTAAGGTTTGACCTTGGCGGTCATAGTCATGGTGAGGGTCGTCCGGCCGTGGTAGCCACCGTCGAATACCACGATGGCCGGCCGCTTGGTGTAGTAGCGGGCGATCTTGACGGCATTCTCGACCGCCTCGGCGCCGCTGTTGATGAACAGCGCCTTCTTGGGAAAATCCCCGGGGGTCGCGGCGCAGAGCTTTTCCGCCAGCCGCACTGCGGTGTCGTAGGGGTTGACCATGAAGCAGGTATGGGTGAACTTCTCGGCCTGTTCCTTGATGGCCGCCACGACCTTGGGGTGGCTGTGGCCCACATTCATCACGGCGATGCCGCCCGCGAAATCGATGTATTCATTCCCCTCCACATCCCGTATCATCGCACCCTCGGCCGACGCTACATAGCAAGTCGTTCCGCTGGCGTGCCCGTTGGGAATGACGCGGCTCCGCAGTTCCTGGATTTCCTTGTTGGTTGCTGCTGTCATACTCTTCCTCCGTATCGTTGTGTTGCGTTAAACATCCAGAAGTTGATCTGCCCGGAAAACCTGAAAAATGTACACTACACGTCAAATTTTCCGGCGCGGAACGCCTTAAGGTAGTTCATGCAGTATTCGTCCTTTCCCGCCAGGGCTTCCGCCGCAATGATATTGGCCATCATCTTCTTGTCGAGGGGGTTCATGATGGCGCCGTCAAGACCCTTGGCGATGGCCATGACCATGAAGGTCTGGTTCATGAACTTCCGTGCCGGCAGGCCGTAGGAGATATTGGAGAGGCCGCAGGCGGTATGGATGCCGGGGAACTTCGACATGATGGCCTCGACAGAGTTGACGAACTCGACGCCGAACGATGTGTTGACCGACATGGGCTGGACAAGGGGGTCCACGAAGATGTTTTCGACCTTGACGTTGTTCTGAATCAGACCATTGACAAGCTTATCCGCTATCTTGAGGCGGTCGTCCACGGTCTCCGGCATGCCCTCGTCGCTCATACACAGGGCGATGACCTTGTAGTCCGTGCCGGCCACCACCGGCATCAGGTTGTCGTAGCGGTCCTTCTCCAGCGAAATGGAATTGATCATGGGCGTGCCCTTGTGGACGGAGAGTGCCGCTTCGATGGCCTTCGGGTCCGGGCTGTCGATGGCGCAGGGTGTCTCGGTGACGTCCTGGACGGTCTCCACCAGCCATGTCAGGTATTCAGGCTCCTTGCCCACGAAGATGCCCGCGTTGACATCAATATAGTTGGCACCGGCTTCGGCCTGGTCCGCGGCGACCTTCTGGATAGTTTCCACGTCCTCGGCCTCGATGGCAGCACCGATGGCTTTTCGACTGGCGTTGATCAGTTCTCCAACAATAATCATCTGGCTTCTCCTGGTCGTTCAAATTGGGGTTGTGAGTCTTGGGTTACCGTTTCCGATGCCTGCCGGCCGCTGCACCAGCAGGCGACGGCTTCCGAGTGTACCGGAACTGCCGAAGGTGGCCGTTTCAGGCATGCTCGGAAGGTGTCCGTGATGGGCGGCCCTCCTTGCCGTCATTCCCGCTCCAGACACCGACGGGACGTTGCCGAACAATACAAGCAATTGTCAGGCCAAAGAAAACAGGGCGGATGCGTACCATGGGTCTTCGCCTGTGCTCCTACAGGAAAACCATGGAAAAACAAGGATGTCCTGCATAAAATTAATCTAAAGTTGCCATGGAAAAGGGTGCGGGGCAGCGGGATGAGCCGCCTCCAGATTCATTATGGAATCACCTCCAGAACCCCCTGCGCCGGCTTCACAGGGCTGATTTCCCCTCGGTCACTCCAGGTTGAGGGGGTTTCAGCGGGAATTTGTCCATCAGTGTCGCGGAAACCCAAGGGCGATTCAATTTCGAATCAACCCGATATAGCCTCTATTTACCCTCTGAACAGGGAACGATCCAATAGTAGGGAGACAAAGGCGGGCCCAGGCGCCCATCTCCATAGGGAACGGTCCCGGCCATGAACCGTCATTGACGAATTTACTGCGACTTTTTCATTCTTCTCTCATCGGCCGAACCCATGGCTTCCCAAAACTGGCTTGCCAGGATCTCCGAAAAAAGCTATTTTAAGAACGTATATCCAAAACCGAATCGCAGGTTGGCCGAGCCGCAGTCCGGACGTATGAGCGGTATACCGTCATTCTTCCAAAAGAATGCAGATGCCGACACAGTGGCCGCCATCGACAAAGACGCTTATTTGTTCCACAGGCAAACACAAAGGCCATGCCCGAAGAGACTCTTAAAAAAAAGCTGAAGCTTCACGAGCTCATCCCCTATGAGCGGATAGAGGTATTCCTCAAGACGATCATCGACTCGAGTCATGACGGCATCTGGGTCTGTGACGGCGAAGGGACGGTCCTCTACAATAACAAGGCCTCCGAGAAGCTGACGGGCGTCCGGAGCGAGGAGATTGTCGGCAAAAACGTCTCGACGTGCGTTGCTATGGGGTACTGGGCAGAATCCGTCACCCTGCGGGCCCTGAAACAGCGCTCTCAGGTCACCGTCATCCAGGACATGACGCTTACCGGCAAGAAGCTGCTGTCGACGGCGACCCCGGTCTTCGACAGTGAGGGCAATATCGTCCTCGTGGTCTCCAACGAGCGCGACATCACCCGCCTGACGGCCCTGACCGATGCCCTGGAGCAGTCCCGGAAGCGCGAGAGCAAATACCGGGAAGAACTGATCCACATCAAGCAGATCGAATCGATCCGGGAGAAGTTCGTCGTCGAGAGCGAGGCGATGCTCCGGGTGATCAGGACGGCCCTCAAGATCGCCGAGCTCGAAGAGACGGACATCCTGCTGATGGGTGAATCCGGCACTGGCAAGGGCCAGGTGGCCAGGCTGATTCATGAGAGCAGCAGCCGGAAAGACAAGCCCTTCGTGACCATCAACTGCGCCGCCCTCCCGGAGAATCTCCTCGAAGCCGAGCTCTTCGGGTACGAGAAGGGGGCCTTCACCGGCGCCCGCGACGAAGGCAAGATCGGGCTGATCGAGCTCGCCCAGGGCGGCACCCTCTTCCTGGACGAGGTCGGGGACATGCCCATCACGATCCAGGCCAAGATCCTCACCTATCTGGACGATCGGATGGTTACACGCCTGGGCGGCGTCAAGCCCCGCAAGATCGAATGCTCTCTGATCGCCGCAACCAACAAGAACCTGAGAAGGCTGGTCGAAAAGAAGACCTTCCGGCAGGATCTCTATTTCCGCCTCAACACTTTCTCCCTCGAGATCCCCCCACTCCGCAAACGGCCCGAGGATATTTTTGAACTCATCAATTTTTACCTCGACTTCTACAACCGCAAATACAAACAGCGAAAGCGGCTCTACCATTCCACCATCGAAAAGATGCTGACGTTTCCGTTTCCCGGAAATGTCAGGGAGCTGAAGAATATGATCAAGCGGGCTGTGGCGATCTGCGACGACACCCATATCGACGATGCGCTGCTCAAGGCCGTCCTCTTCAAGAACAGTGAAGAGACCTGTGAGGAAGAACTTGAGGACGACGCACCCCGGGGACTGAATGAGCGACTCGATTCCTACGAAAAGATGATCCTGAAAAAAGCCATGGAACAGTGCAAAACGACCCGCGAAATGGCCGCCCACCTGGGCATTAGCCAGCCCAGCGTCATCCGGAAGCTGAAAAAAGCCGGGCTCACCATGCCCTGAGTCAAAACTGAATCAAGGAGCTCTCGCCGTGGTTCGGCCAGGGAATGCGGCACGCTTCGGCCTTCCGCCGGCCGCGGGAAGGGCTTCATTGGCTGCCCCACCCGGGGGAGGTCACCACGCCCAAGGCCTGCAGCGCATGGCTTGAGAACCGGAGTCCTGCGCTCCCAATACCTGGCCCTGAAGGCATGACTGCACGGTCCATCCCCCCTCTTCAACGCCTTGCCCGAGGGATGCCACGGCCTTTTTCATCCAGATCGATTTGATCCAGAATCGTTTCAGCCCTCGGTGCTCCTCCAAGCAGACATCACCATATATACCTGTAAATTCAGTCAAAAAATTATTTCACCCTCTCTTGGCCTTTATTTTGCTTAGAGCCTTAGGCCAGAACAAGCACGCCGCCACGGACGCCTTCCGACACGTGCGCGACCGGTCGGGCAACTGCGTCGTCAACCGAATTCTCATGAAGGATGCCCTCGATGCATCCTGAACATCCGTTTTCATCTTCTTCGTCTCATTGGAGGTCGACACGATGATCTACAAAGCCATTAAAGGACAAACCAGCTACGGCGAGGCTATCGGCATTATCCTGATGGAAAGCTATATGCCGTTTCCGCCCGGCTGTCCGGGCAACGCCACCACATTTTCATTTCCCGTGCGGTACGAGGTGGTCCGCGGTGCGAACATGGATCGCCTGGTCTACCGGGGCGATGCGAAGCTGATCGAACCATTTGTCGAGGCGGGCTGGAAGCTTGTCAACGAGGGCGTCAAGGCGATCACGGGCAACTGCGGCTTCATGGTGCTCTTCCAGGAATACCTGGCCAATGAGTTTCCGGTGCCGGTCTTCATGTCGAGCCTGCTGCAGATACCCTTCATGTCGAGGATGCTCAAAAAAGGGGAAAAGATCGGCATCGTCACCGCCAGCGCCAAGACGCTCACTCCCAAGCATCTGGAGATCGCCACCGGCGGCATCGACGTCCCCATGGAAATCGTCGGCCTGGAGGACAAGACTTATTTCCATTCGGCCATCCACGCCGAAGAGGGAGAGCTCGATTTCGAGAAGGTCGAGGCGGAGGTCGTCGAGGCAGCCCTCGAGCTGACGGCACGCGACGACAAGGTCAAGCTGATCCTATTCGAATGCACGGACCTGCCGCCCTACGCCGCTGCGGCTCAGGCAGCGACAGGGCTGCCGGTTTTCGACTTCTCCACCCTCATCAACTACGTTTTTTCCGCGCTGGTGCGGACGCGCTTCAAGGGTTTCGTCTGATGCCGGTCTCGCGCCAGGCGTACACCGAAGCGGCGCTTGAAACGGCGTCGGAGCCTGCAACCGGTCCCTGGACCCCATGGATCAACCATCTTTATAAACGTCAATACGCTCAACAGATCAGTATTCGGGAGGTTTTATGACAGACCAGGTTATTGAAAAAAAGGCACTCATCGGAGGAGAATGGGTTGAATCGGAGAGCCGAGATCGCGTCGACGTGACCTCACCTGGCAGCGGCCAGGTGATGGGCACCGTTCCCCGCTGCACCCGAAGGGATGCGCAGGCGGCCGTCGAGGCGGCCCAACAGGGTCAGAAGGCCCTCCGGGAGCTTTCGCTCCTAAAGCGCATCGAGATGCTCAACCGCGCCCACGAGATCGCCAAAAAGAAGGACGCCGAAGCTTCGCGCATCCTCTGCATGGAGACCGGCAAGCCGATGCAGCAGGCCATCTCCGAAGCCAGCCCCGTCGGGGGATACAGCTGGAGCAATTTCCATGTCGCCGTGGCCAACGTGAAGACACACCGCGGGCTGACACTGCCGAATGTCACCGAGGATTCCAACAACAAACGGATCATGCAGACTTTCGAACCTGTCGGCGTGGTCGTCAACCTCTCGACCTTCAGCTATCCGTCCGAGATGCCCAACTGCACCATCCCCTACGCTCTGGCCCTGGGCAACGCCGTCATCGTGAAGCCCTCCATCGGCACGCCCTTCAGTGCCATTATGATCGCCGAAGCCCTGGTGGAGGCCGGATTCCCGGCAGGGAGCATCAACATCGTCACCGGCCCGGGCGACGAGGTCGGCGACGAGTTGGCGGGCCATCCGAGCACGGATGCCGTCAATTTCTTCGGGCAGGAGGAAACCTGCGAAAAAATCGCAGCCCGGGCCGCCCTGAAAAAGCTGCTCCTTGCCGTTGTCTCCAACAACCCCCTCATCGTCATGGACGACGCCAACATCGATGCCGCCGTGGCCGCAGCCCTGGGCGGGACTTACGGCCACAACGGCCAGTCGCCCATTTCCACCCGCCGGATCCTGGTCCACCAGGATGTCTACGGCAACTTCGTCACCCGGTTCGTCGACGCCACCAAGGCCCTCAAGTTCGGCGACCCGATGGACGAGGATACCGACATCGGTCCGGTCCAGAACCCGAAGATGCTCGAGACCGCCATGGCGCACCTCGAGGACGCCCGGAAGAAGGGCGCCAAATTCCTGCTCGGCGGCAACAATACCCAGGGGCTCTATCTGGAGCCCACGATCCTTGAAAACGTCACCGGCGACATGCTGGTCGCCCGGGAGGCGACCCCCGGCCCGATCGCCCCCATCATGCCGTTTGCCGACATCGAGGAAGCGGTCATCCTGGCCAACGCCACCCGCTTCGGCTTCCAGGTCGGCGCCTTTACCAGCGGCCTGGCCAACGCATACTTCCTCTCGGAGAATATCCAGGCCGGCAGCGTCTACATCAACGAAGCCACCAGCTGCTGGGATGAGATGGCGCCCTTTGGCGGCGTCAAACGCAGCGGCGTCGGCCGGATGCTCTCCAACTGGATCTTGAGCGAACTGAGCGAAATCAAGATGACCATGTTCGACCTGAGCAAGGTCAAGAATTAGCCCCGGGGTCCGGACCCCGGAGCGCGAATCGACCGCCCCGGGGTCGACGGCATCACCCGATCTCTGCCAACCGAAACCCAACGGTAGCACCGTATGCACGAAGTAAGAAGAGGAGCATTATGAGTTATCTAAGAGGAGGACAACTGCTGCGCGTTGACCTCAGCTCCGGAAAAATCGAAAAGGAGCCCACTTCCCATTACCAGGACCTCTGGCTCGGCGGCCGGGGCTTCAACAGCCGCATCCTGTATGAAGAGCTCGAGGTCGGCGTCGACCCCATGTCGCCCCAGAATGTGCTGATGTTCAGCATCGGCCCCTTTACCGGGACCATGGTCCCAGGCTCGGGCCGCGTCGAGGTGGCGGCCAAGTCACCCGCCAGCGGCATCCAGGGGATGTCCAACATGGGCGGATACTGGGGGCCGGAATTCAAGTACGCAGGATACGACAGCCTGATCATCAAGGGTCGGGCGCCCAAACCGGTCTACATCGCCATCTACAACGACAGGGTGGAGATCAAGGACGCCAATGGCATCTGGGGGCTTGACACCTACCGGACCCAGGACGCCATCCGGGAAGAGCTGAACTCCCCCGAAGCCGAGGTGCTCTGCATCGGGCCGGCCGGCGAGAACCTGGTGACCTACGCCTCGGTCCAGACCCGCGTCGGCAATGCCGCGGGCAGAACCGGCATGGGCACAGTTATGGGCTCGAAAAACCTCAAGGCCGTCGCCGTCAGGGGGACCAAAGGGGTTGCCCTGGCGGATCCCGAGCGCTTTTTCGAGCTCTGCCTCGAAGCCCTGGAAGCCCAGAAGCCTCTCCTGGGGATGGCGCGCACCACCGACCTGGGCGACAACGACCCGCCGTCCTGGGCCAGCACCCTGGGCAACTACGAGGCCACGGAATGGATCAAGCAGCGGGAGTTCAAGGGCGGGCACAAGCCCTTCTGGGAGGCCCACAAGAACCGCCAGGGCGATGGCCGTACCGGCTGCTTCAACTGCCAGGTGCGCTGCATGGACTATTATGACGTCGAGGGCATGGGCCCCCTGGTGGCGAGCTGCACGGTCTACGGCGGCCCCACCTGGCTGGTGAAAAACATCGACATGAAGACGTGGTACGCCTTCGCTTCAAAATGCCAGCGACAGGGCATCGACACCCAGTCGGTATCGCGGATGATCGCCTGGGCAACGGAGCTTTACGAGAAGGGGGGGATCACCCGGTCCGACACCGACGGCATCGACCTGACCTGGGGCAACGGCGAGGCATCCCTCCGCATGGTGGACAAGATTGCCCGACAGGAAGGCTTCGGGAAAATCCTTGCCAGCACCGTCCATGACGCCGTGAAAAAGCTCGGCAGGGATGTGGAAGAACCCCTCAACATCAAGGGCGTACCCCTTGGCGTCACCAACGTGATGAATTTCCGGGCCCGCACCATGGGGGCGCTGGTAAACCCCAGGGGCGCCGATGAGTACCGCGGCCGCATGGGGACCTTCGACAACCTCGGAAGCGGTTCGGGCAAAGGGCACATGACCGGCATGGCCAGCCCGGACAGCTGGGAAGCCAAAACCGCCCAGAAAATTGCAGACAGGGCCATGGCCGAAAAGGCCAAGGCTGGAGGCGAGCCCGCCATCGGACAGCACGACTGCGAGTCCCGGGGCGAACTTGCCGCACTGGGACAGAAGATCATCACCGTGAGCGATTCCCTGGGCCAGTGCAAATGGAACACCATCTTCCTCAATCTCGGGGTCAGCATCGAGTTCCAGGCCAATGCGCTTTCCGCCGGCAGCGGCAGGGAGACCTCCATCGAGACCCTCCTCGAGGCGGCGGAGCGGATCAGCGCCCAGGAGAAGATCTTCGCCGCCCGCGAGGGCTTCACCCGCGCGCAGGACACCCTCCCCAAAAAACTGATCAACTACCAGATGCCCGGCACCTGGCCCGAAGACAAGGTCACCGAGGCAGACCTGGAGAAAATGAAAGACAAATATTACCAGGCCATGG
>CAJXSB010000166.1 GCA_913060435.1 uncultured Desulfococcus sp. | reverse complement strand
CATCCGCCGGCCGGTTCAGAAGGCGGTCCAGCAGGCCCCGGACCCGCCCGGCCCCCGCCGCAAGCCCGTCCTTGCATCGGAGGGCATAGAAGACATAGGCCGTTCCAACGCCGTAGAGGAAAAGGAGGCCCGTGAGGTCCCGCGTCATCAGAAAGGGAACGTTGAGCCAGACCTCCTTGCCGTGGAGGTCCTGTCCCAGCCACGGAAAGAGGTATTCCCGCCCATAGAAGAGGAGCACGAAAAGGACAAAGGAGACGGGAAAGAAGGCCGCGAATGCCTCCGAGAGGTTCTGCAGGGCCCCGCTCCACCTCGCCTTGGTGACATGCATGATCATGGAAAAGAGCACCGCCCCCTGGGCGACGGCGGACCAGAAGAGCACATTGACCAGGTAGATCTGCCATGCCCGGGCATTCTCCTTAAATGCCAGCAGAATCAGGAAGCTGCCAAACCCCGCAAGGACGAGGATGGTCAGGATGGCCCCGAGCGGCCGTTTCGACAGATTTTGTTTCAGCATCGTCATATCGTTCCTCTGCAGCCGGCTGCATGCCGGAAATATTGCGCCGCCCGCCCGTGGGCGGCGTCTTGCCGCTTCACTCAGGCACCGGCCCCCTGGACGGTTCGGCCGATGTCTCCCGGCGCCTCAAAATGGCGGACCTCGGCCCCCATATCCGCAAAAAATGCCGAGAGCGCGGCCTCGCCGCCCGCTTCACAGCTGGCGACCACCCCGAAATGCTCGCCGGAGCACCGCGGATCGTAAATCCCTTTCAGGCTCTTGAATTCGGGAATCCGTGCACTCAGGAGAATGCCGAGGACCGTCCCCAGAATGCCGAAGAGAATGGTCATCTCATACCCCACCACGAAGAACGGGATCAGGGAGACCACCGGCTTGCCGCTGACGATCAGGTTCCACTGCACCGAGGAGTATATCGCGAGCCCATATCCCGCGAAAAAACCGGTAATCCCGCCGGCGAGGGTGAAGTATCCGACCCGGCTTTTTTTGAATTTGAGCGCATCCAGGACCACGTGGCTCGGATAGGGGCCGTGGACCCGGCACAGCTTCCAGGGGGATGACCGGAGGGCGCCGATGGCCTGTGCCGCGTCGCCCTCCTTTGTGAACAGCCCCATGACATATCGATCAGTGGGCATCGCTGTCTCCTGTGTTGAGGGCTTCTTTCATCTCCGTCATCGAGACGGAGGGCATGTGCTTCACGAAGAGAATGAAGAGCAGGAAGAACATGCAGAAGGTGCCGAGCATGATTCCCAGCTCGATGAAGGTCGGGCCGTAGAGGCCCCAGGCATGAGGCAGGAAGCCGTGGGCCGGACCGCCGACGATGATCACGAAACGCTCGTACCACATGCCGACGTTGACCAGGATCGAAATGGTCATGAGCCACTTGAGACTGGTGCGGCATTTTTTGAAGAAGAAAAAGAGCGGCACGGCGCAGTTGCAGAGGGTCATGATCCAGAACTCGAGACTGTAGTCTCCGAAGATCCGCCACCGGAAAGACTCCTGCTCCACGGGATTGAAGCTGTACCAGGCGATGAAGATCTCAAAGGCGTAGGCATATCCCACGATGAACCCGGTCAGGATAATCGTCTTGGCCACATTTTCGAGGACCTCGATGGTGATGATCTCCTCATAGTGGAAGATGCGCCGCAGGGGAATCATCAGGGTGAGCACCATGGCCAGGCCCGAGTGGATGGCGCCGGCGACGAAATAGGGCGCGAAGACGGTGCTGTGCCAGCCGGGGACGATGCCGAGGCCGAAGTCCCAGGAGACGACACTGTGCACCGAGATCACCAGGGGGGTCGCCAGGGCCGCAAAGAAGAGATAGCCCCGGATATAGTGCCGCCACTGCTCGAACTTGCCGGTCCACCCGAAGGACAGCAGGGTGTAGATCTTCTTGCGGACCCCTACGGCCCGGTCGCGGATGGTCGCCAGATCCGGGATCATGCCCGTGTACCAGAAGAGCGCGCTGACCGTCAGATAGGTGCTGATAGCGACGATGTCGAACATCAGGGGCGACGTGAAGTTGGGCCATAGATTCCGCTGGTTGGGATAGGGCAGCATGTAGTAGACCAGCCATACCCGGCCCAGGTGGATCAGGGGAAAGAGGCCGGCCGTGCAGACGGCGAAGACGGTCATGGTCTCGGCCGCCCGGGCGATGGGATTCCGCCACCCCGCGCGGAAGAGGTAGAGGATGGCCGAGATCAGGGTCCCGGAATGGGCGATGCCGACCCAGAAGACGAAGTTGATGAGGTAGGTCCCCCAGGCGACCGGATTGTTCTGTCCGCCGACGCCGATGCCGATATAGATCTGGTAGATCCAGCAGCCCAGACCGAGCAGCGTGCCGGCCAGCAGCACCGCCGCCACGGCCCAGTAGCGCGGCGGGGGCGGGCTCAGGGTATCCAGAACGGCATTGTCAATTTTAGCCGGAGTGAGGTTCGACATGGATCAGATCTCCTGGACCACTTTTCTGAGGTAAATGACAGCGGGCTTCGTGTTGAGGTATCCCATGACCTGATAGGCGCGCGGATCCTCCACCATCCTGCGGACCCGGCTCTCCTTGTCCGCGAGGTTCCCGAAGGCCAGCGCGTCGGTCGGGCAGGTCTGGACGCAGGCCGGCACCATCTCTCCGTCCCGGATCCGGCGGTTTTCGTTCTTGGCCCAGCCGTGGGCCTCCTTGATCCGCTGGACGCAGAAGGAGCATTTCTCCATGACGCCCCGCATGCGGACGGTGACGTCGGGGTTGAGCTGCAGTGGCAGCGGGTGGGGCCGGTCCCATTCGAACCAGTTGAAGCGCCGGACCTTGTACGGGCAGTTCTGGACGCAGTACCGGGTGCCGATGCATCGGTTGTAGATCTGGTTGTTGAGCCCCTCCTTCCCGTGGTGGGGCGCGTAGACCGGACAGACCGATTCGCACGGCGCGTTGTCGCAGTGCTGGCACATCATCGGCAGAAAGATCATCTTCTCCATGTGGTCGGGGTCATGGTACCGCTCGATGTGGATCCAGGACATCTCGCGCCCCTCGATGACCCGCTGCTCGCCGACCACGCCGATATTGTTCTCGGCATAGCAGGCCACGGAACAGGCGCCGCAGCCGATGCAGCGGTCGAGGTCCACCACCATGCCCCAGCGGTAGTCGTCCCGGTGTTCGTGCGGCGGGTAGACATCCTGGTGGGGATCGTATCCCTCGGGCAGCGGAAGGTTCATGGGGAATTCATGCATCCCGAACCCCGCGCCATGGTGATCGTGGCCGGGGCCGCCGTGCAGGTCCTTCATGGCGACACTCATGGCGATCTTGCGTCCGTGCTGAAACTTGCTGCCGTCGGTGTGGGCCAGGACCATCCGTTTCCCCGACGGCGCCAACTTCACCCCGGCTGCCAGAAAGCCGGGGCCGCCGGCGACCGGATCCACCGCTGCCGGCAGGAGCTGAAAGGGATTGGCGCCACGCCCCTTGGCGTACCTGCCGAAACCCGCATGCCCCTGCCCGGTGGTCATGACCAGCATCTTCGGGTGGAGGCCGGCAAAGGGGTAGACCGGCGCGATCAGCCTGCCCGAGTCGGATGCGATCTCGACAAGATCCCCGGTCTTGAGGCCCCGGGAGGTCATGGTATCCGGATGGATCCAGACCGGCGCCTGCCAGGCCACCTTGGTGATGGGGTCGGGAAACTCGGCCAGCCAGGACCGGTTGCCGCCCCGCCCGTCGAAGAACCGAAGGGACGGCGCTGCGGCGAAGCAGAGTGCTTCGTCCGCATCCACTGGTCGAAAAAGGCCCCCGGAGAAGGGTTTGAGGCAATCGAAGGAAAAGGTCCAGGTAAAGGTCTCCTCCTCCGGCGGCGTGAAGACGCCCCCCTGCTGGACGACATTGATCCAGTCCCGGTCGCCGGTGACGGCCTCCGAACGTCGGAGCCGTTCATAGGTCTGCTTCCGGGCCTGGCCGGAAGACCGCCGCCCCCCGTTGCCTAGACGGACGAGCAGATCGCAGAGGTCCGGGAAATCGGTCAGCCGGCCCATGGCCGGCTGGAGGGTCGAGACGATGCCGTGATGTCCGGCGTATTCGCCCCAGCGCTCCAGGGGAAGCCGGGTCGGCAAGATGAGATCGGCCAGGACCGCGGTGTCGTCCATGAAATTGGAGAAGCTGATGGTGAAAACCGAAGACCGTTCGAGGGTCTCCCGGATGCCCGCCGATGCCGGCAGGGAATAGACCGGGTTGACGTTGTTGAGGAGCAGGACGGCGTTATCCCGCCCGGCAGCCTCCCGAAACGCGCCGTAGACCTCCCGGCGCGCGTGGGCGATCTCCACCCGGTGCCGGCGGATGAAGTCCAGCCGCGCAAGGTCGGGGTCGAGAACGAGGTTGAGCAGGTTGGCGGCGATATTGGCTGCAAGGCCCTCCCCGGCCCCGCCGCCGACCCCCTGGCCCAGCACCAGGGGCCGCTCGGCGGCCAGGAGACGCTTGACCATCGTCCGATAGGCCCCGGCGTCCACCCCGGAGGCACTGCAGACAGCCGCTTCGGTATAGGGAGCCGCCGCGGCATGAACGGCCTCGCGGACATTCGAAGGGAGCCGGTCGCCCCTGCCCTTTGCCAGCGCCTCGTGGAGGCATCCCATCGCGATGACAGCCTCGGCGCCGGGCGAAACCGGCAGCCAATGGTCCGCGTTGGCGGCTGTCACGGATTCGTAGGGCCCCACATGGAAAAACAGGCCCTTCCGGCCATCCCGGTATCCATGCATCTCCTTGAATTTTCGAGAATACTCCACCGGGGACAACCAGGTTTCCAGAAAGTCTGCGCCAAAGCCGACGAGGACGTCCGCCTGGTCGATGCGATAGCGGCAGAGCCCGGCAAGCCCGAAGGTCACGGCATTCGCAGCTTTGAGGGCTTCGTAGCCGAAGGGTTCGAAGAGCACCGGCGGCGCGGCGGCCATCGCCTCCTGGAATCGCTGCATGGCCGCCAGCGTCGTCTCGCCCGCCACCTCGGAAATGAAAAAGACATTCCCGGCACCGTCCGACGCCGCCCCGGTCAGCCGTTCCCGGGCCAGGGCCTCGGCCTCCTTCCAGGCGATGGGCCGCCACTGGCCGTCCACCTTCACCAGGGGCGTCTTGATCCGGTCGGGGTTGTAGACCCCCTGAAGGGCGGCCTGCCCCCGCATGCAGAGTTTTCCCCGATTGACGGGGTGCAGCGGATTTCCTTCCACCTTGATCACCCGGCCCTCGCGGTTCTTGGCGATAATGCCGCATCCGGCGGGGCACTCGCGGCAGGTGGAGGCATACCAGCTGGGTTTGCCGGTAACCATGTTGTCCGGTGCGTGGACCAGGGAGTAGAGGTTCTCTTCATCGTTGCCCGTGCAACCGACAGCAACGGACAGGCTGCCGATGCCGGCAATCTTCAGGAATGTTCGGCGATCCATGAATAGCGCTCCCCATGCAATGGGCAAATGCGAATCTGTCTTCTGAATGCCTCGCGTATTCTCTTCGGGTCGGCACCCGACGGAGGCGATAGGTGTGGGAATGCCGCTCCGGCCTTTCAGCCGCCCTGGGCGTTCTCAACATCCATTCAGATCAGCTGACGTGCTTGGCGTGCGGATGGAAGATCTGCACTGACAATAGGCTTACTGAATTAACAAATAACGCCGGATGGTGTCAAGGGAATCTTAATCTCGATTCAAGACCTTACGGTGGATCCATTCGATGCTTCGGCCGGGGATCACCGGGGGAACGGGCTGCTGGATACGGACGGCAGAAGAGGTTTGCGCCGGGCGGGGTTATGGGCTATAATGCACCCTTCATGAAGGGAAGCCACTGAAAACCGCTGCGCGCCCGCCGCAGCCGAACCGGAAAGATGCATCGATGACGCAGCCCCCCGACCCGGATGGGACGACTCATATTGGATACCGGCGGATCGCCCGGGAAGCAAAGGCCCGATGGGTCCGCCACCAGTTCGACAGGGTGGCCGCCAGATACGACCTGATGAACACCCTGCTCAGCTTCGGCATCCACTATCTCTGGAAGCATCGGGCCATCGGACTCCTCGACCTGAAGCCGGGGGATGCCGTGGTCGACGTCTGCGGCGGTACGGGGGACCTGGCCGTTGCGGCGGTGCGGCGGACCGGGGTCCGCGGGCGGGTCATCCTTTACGACATCAACCGCGAGATGATGCTGGCCGGAAAACGGAAGCGGTCATGCCGCCGCCTGCGCCGGCGGATCCAGTTTCTCCAGGGGGATGCCGAAGCAATGGCGCTCCCCGGCAACGCTTTCGACGCCGCGATCGTGGGGTTCGGGATCCGGAACCTGACGGACATGCCGGCGGGCTTCCGGGAGATGCACCGGGTGCTCAAGCCCGGGGGTCGGATGGTCTGCCTCGAATTCTCCCGGCCGACCGCCCCGATCTTTCGATGGCTCTACGACCAGTATTCCTTCCACGTCATGCCGTGGCTGGGCGAACGTCTGACCGGCTCCCGCGAGGCCTACACCTACCTCCCGGAATCGATTCGCCTCTTCCCGCCGCCGGAGGCGCTGGCGGCGCTGCTGACCTCCATCGGCTTCCGGCAGGTCGGATACTGGCGGTTGACCAACGGCGTCGCCGCGATTCACTTCGGCACCAAGGCTTCGGCCTGACGGGTGCGGCACACACCGGCCACGCCGCTCCGCAGGGACCACGAGGAGGCAGCGACATGACATCGACCATTGACCTGCTCGCTGAACTTTTCAGCACCAGCCTGTCGACACTGGCGGCGGAAAACGGCCTGACGGAAGCGGAGACCGCGCGCATCCTCTCGGTTTTCCAGCAGGCCGCGGCCAACCCATTCATGACGGAGCAGCACATCCATCAGAGGCTGACGGTCGATGATGATCCGTCGGGCAGTTGATCCGGAGCGGCGTGGAGACGATCATACTCGAAAAGATCACCCTCGAAAATATCGGCTGTTTCGTTCGGAAGACCGTCTCCTTTTCGGGAATGACGACGGTTTTCGGGGAGAACCGAACCGGGAAGTCGACCCTTGTATACAGCCTCTATTTCGCGCTGTACGGCACCCACCTCAATACCCACCTGAAGGTCGCCGACCTCTGCCGGAAGGGCGAAGCCGCTGGATGCGTCACCCTCCATTTCAGAAAGAACGGCGCCGCCTACAAGCTCCGGCGGGCCACGGACGCTCTTCCCCGGCTCTTCCGCCGCCCCCTGCCGGACGCGGCCTGGGAGGCCGTCGCCCTGCACGATCCCGACGCCCTTGCCGCCGTGGTCCCCGTCCGTCCGGAGACCGCCGCCATCGGCTCCTTCTTCCGGGAGAGCGAGCTGATCTACTTCCTGCAGGATATGCCGAGGTACAACCAGACGCTGCTGCAGAACCTCATCGGCATGGACGACAGCCTCATCCTCCGCTCGCGCTTCAAAAAGGCCCGGAGCCGTGCCAGGGATGTCCAGCGGGCCATTGCGGCCGCCGCTCCGAAACACCTGCCCGATCCCCTGAACATCGAACTCGCCCGACGCCGGCTCGCCGATGCGGAAAACGCCTTCGCTCGGCTGGAGAAAACGCATCAAAAGGCGCCCCCGGAGCGGCGCCCGGATCCGACGGTATACAAGCTGCTCCACCAGCAGCATCAGGCCAAGCGCCAGAACCTGGCGGCCCTGAAAACCCTGGCGTCCCGCCTGCCCGCTCCGGCGTCCCTAAAGGAAGAAAAGGAGGCCATCGAGACACGGGCGAAGAACACAGCGGAGACGACGGCACCCGCGGAAGAGCTGCAGCGCCGACTGGGGGGCGTCACCCAGAAGATCGACAATCTGAAGCTGCGCCAGAGGCACCTCGAAGCCCTCGAGAGACGACCGGCCTGCCCCGTCTGCGAACAGGCGGTGCCTCCGGAGCAGATCGACGCCCTCGCCCGAAAAATCAACGACCAGCTGTCCCAGGCCGAAGCCGAACATCGCAGCATCGAGACGGGCCTTGCCGAGATGCGGCGCATCCAGGAAGCCCACGCCCTCGACCGGAAGCGGCTTGGGGAGATCGAACGGCAGTTGACGGAAATCGGGGAGATCCAGCGGCGCATTCAGGACGTCACCGAACAGATCTCGGTGCTGGAAGCGGACCTGAAGCAGTTTGACGGAATAGACGGGGGCGTCCGCGAGGCCGGCGCGCCGTTTGAGCAGGCCGCCGCCCCCGAAGCGCAGCGCGCGGTTCTCCAGGAGGAGATCATTCGGCAGCGTGTCGCCATCCAGCGGTTCGAGGATGCCCAGAAGCGCACCGAGGAGCATCGGCGGCACATCGCCGCCGCCGAACGGAAGACCCTCATCTGCACGGTGGCCTTCAAGGCGGTGGAGGAGGCCATCCAGGGCCTGGGCAGCCGCCTGCTGGAGAAGGTCCGGGCGAGCGTCGGCGAGTGGTCCCGGCATTTCTCGTTCCTGAACCGCTTCGACATCCAGATCACCGACCGCGAGCTGCTGCCCATGATCCAGGCCAAAGGCTACCAGTACAAGCTCAACCAGATGAGTAAAAGCGAACGGATCTTCCTCTACCTGATGCTCAAGCTGGCCATCGGAGACGCCCTGGGCCATCTCGGGGTTTTCGTACTCGACGACCCGGCGGACGGCCTGGACCTGAAGCGGAAGCAGACCCTGGCCTATCTCCTGGCCGAGGTGGCCGGGCGGCGCCAGGTGATCGTCACCACCAACGACGCCGAATTCAGCAGCCTCTTCTCCAGCGGACTGCGGCAGGATCTGTAGCCCCGGCCCCAAGCGCAGACTGCTTGACGGCGACGCCTGCGCTCTCTATACTTTGTGTATCGAGAGAAGTCATTTTACCCTGCCGGTTTCCACTGGCCCAACATGAGAGGTGAGGCGATGCGGAATGTAAAAGAGATCATGACGACAGAGGTGATCACCGTCCGGCCGGAAACCGAGATCATCGAGGCGACGCGGCTGCTCCTGGAAAACCACATCAACGGCCTTCCGGTGGTGGACGACGACGGAAAGGTGGTGGGCATACTCTGCCAGAGCGACCTGATCGTGCAGCAGAAGAAACTGCCCCTGCCGTCGTTTTTCACCTTTCTGGATGGATTCATCCCCCTCACGTCCATGAAGCAGATGGAGAAGGCGATCCAGAAGGCGGTGGCGACCACCGTGGCCCATGCCATGACGCCGGATCCAGTCACCGTCAAGCCCGACACCAGTCTCAACAGCGTCGCCGCGCTGATGGTCGACAACAATTTCCATACCCTCCCGGTGGTGGCGGAGGGGCGCCTGGTGGGCGTCGTCGGCAAGGAGGACGTGATCCGGACCCTGGCGGACAGCGGGGAGTAAGGGCTC
>CAJXSB010000165.1 GCA_913060435.1 uncultured Desulfococcus sp. | reverse complement strand
GTTTGGTCTCTAACTATATTAAATCATTCCTAAAAAATCTAGTTAAAAATTTTTCTGTTTAATATCAAGTTGTTATGCTGAGCCAGCCGGCGCTCCCCTAAATCCGTTACAATCAGAAATTATGAATGAAAACAAAGCTCTCAAGGGAAATGAAAAGATTTATTCCGACCTGCTTCAACAGTTGAGCAAGGAGGATTTAGAGAAAAGAGCAGCGGCGAAAGATTTGCCGGTCCAATCGGATGGAAAAGTCCTGGTAAATAATTTTAGAAAAAGGAGTGGAGATTCCAGGAGGATGTTAAACCGACAATTGAAAATATAAAAGCTATAAAGAATATGCTATAGAAGTGTGAACGGCCCAACAACGGATCAAAGATCGGTTTTACGTCGACATGCCCATACGAAACGTTGGCGAATACCTGAAAAGATGGGGTTTTACATCATGGAGGCTGCTCAATCGGGCTTACAGGAAGAACCCTAAGTTGGCAGTGGCTGCTTCACCAGTATTTATGACTTGAACTGTATCGGGAGGAAAAAAATGACATACAAAGATATACTGTTTTCAACTGAAGGTCCGATCGCTACGCTTACCTTAAACAGCCCAAAAACCATAAATGCCCTTTCTAAGAGAATGATTGAAGAGATGACGGACGCCTTGACAAAGGTATCATCTGATGAATCCGTCAGGGTAATAATCATAAAAGCTGCCGGCAAAAACTTCTGTGCGGGACATAATTTATCTGAAATTGTAGATTCGGGAGTCAAGGAATATAAAATTATCTTTGATCAATGCACCAAGATGATGCAGTTTATTCACGAAATCCCGCAACCGGTTATTGCCCAGGTACAAGGAATTGCCACTGCAGCCGGCTGCCAACTTGCAGCATGGTGTGATTTGGTTGTAGCAAGCGAAGATGCGAAATTTTCAACACCCGGGGTTAGAATCGGACTTTTCTGCTCAACCCCCATGGTTGCGATATCAAGAGCTATCGGGCGGAAAATGGCTCTGGAAATGCTTTTAACCGGGCGAGATTTTCCAGCGCAGGAAGCAAAGGAACTCGGTTTGGTAAACAGGGTTGTGCCACTGGAAGAACTCACTTCTGCAACGGAGGAATTGGCAAAAAAAATCAGCGAAGCCAGTCGTTTTGCACTGAGCATCGGCAAGCAGGGATTTTACACACAGGTGGATCAGACCGATGAAAAGGCATTTCATTTTGCCAAACATACGATCGTTATGAACAATCTGTCGGAAGATGCTCAAACTGGAATCAAGTGCTTTTTAGAAAAGAAACCATCCGTGACATGGAAAGACCGGTAACGATTTGGGAATGGCGGTGGTGAAATGACAGCAGATGATGATGTATGGATGATAGTCATTAGACAGCCAGATCGTATCTCCGAGGTTAAGTCGGTGATCGATCCCACCACCGCTGAAACCTGATGCTTGGTTGAGATCATCCTGATGGTGCATAAAACCCTGGCACTTACGATTAGAAAGCCCATATTTCATATCTAAACGGGGCCTTGGCCACCAGGATAGAACTAAATTCATCGCTTCCTTTACAGAGAAAGCATATGCAGCGTTCATATCGGAATGGCATGACCTCCTGAACACATACTTCGCAAACAGGCGTGACTACCCAGTCCAGGGAAAGCTGCTGCGCGGCGGCCCTGAACGTCAACGTTGACATCAGGAAGAAGACTGAGCAGCACAATGGCATGATATCGCAGCCGCTGCTTCCTTCTCATGTTGGGAGAGACCTATCGGCCGTGAAAACGGAGGCAACCGGATAATTGCCGGCTGCGGGATTTAGACCATTACCCAAGGAGAGAGACTCATGAAAATCATTTATGGCAATCGATTCACTTGGGCAACCTATGCGGCCTTGGCGGGACTGCTTCTCAGCTGTATATGCTGCTCGGCGGATCCGATGAAAGGGCCCGTCGATCCGACCGGAAAGACGCCCCTTGAGACCGGGTGGAAAGCCGTCACCATCACCGGAGGTCTCATGCGCCCCTGGTCGGCAGTGTGGCTGCCCGATGGCAGGACCTTGCTGGTGACGGAGCGCGAGGGGCGGCTGCGAGTCGTGCGGGATGGAGAACTCCGAACGGATGCGGTCAAGGGGTTGCCCGATGTATTGCCGCTGGATCAGGGCGGCCTTTTGGACATCGCGCTGCATCCGGATTTCACGAAGAACCGCAGGGTTTATATGACGTATAGCGCCGGTCGACGCCAAGCCAACAGGACCACGCTTGCCCGGGGGCGCATCAACGAAGAACATACCGAACTGACAGAGGTCGAGACGTTGTTCCAGGTTTCCCAAGCCAAGCAGGGCGGGCAGCACTTCGGGTCGCGGCTGCTTTGGCTGGATGACGGCACCTTGCTCATGTCGATCGGCGACGGCGGAAATCCCCCATTGCAGCTTGACGGCCGCCTTATCCGACTGAACGCACAGGAACTGTCCTCCCACCTCGGAAAGGTCCTTCGTCTGGATGAGGATGGCAAGCCTCCTGCAGACAATCCCTTCGTGGATGACGGTGATCCGAGAACAGATCCCTATATCTGGACTTATGGCCACCGCAACATTCAGGGACTGGCAATTCATCCAGAATCCCGGGCGGTCTGGGCCACCGAACATGGGGCTAGAGGCGGCGATGAACTGAACCTGCTCCGCAAGGGGCAAAACTACGGTTGGCCGGAAGCGACTTACAGTGTCGAGTATTTCGGACCGCGGATATCTGAGACCACAACCCTGGACGGTGCAATGAATCCCGCAGTGGTCTGGACGCCGTGTATTGCACCGTCGGGATTATTGTTCTACACGGGCCCTGAGTTTCCTCGCTGGAAGGGCGACTTGCTGGCCGGCGGACTCGTCTTGAGGCAGATTCGGCGCATCGATTTCGAGAACGGCAAAATCGTCGGCCAGACAACATTTCAGTTTGAAGACCGCATCCGGTGGGTCGGGCAGGGCCCCGACGGAGGCATTTACGTGCTGACGGACGAGGTTGACGGCAAATTGCTGCGCATCGTCCCGCAGGAGTAGGCGAAGCCAGCCATCGACCGCAGGCGAATCAGACAGAGGAATCAGAATTGGGCATGGCCGTGCCGCCAGGCAACGCGCCTCGCGAGGTACTCTACCGTGCATAGAGATCGCATGCTGCGCTCGCCCATTGACGTCAAACGGTAAAAGATTTGGCTTGATGGGGTTGGTCTGTTCGATCGATCGTCTTTCATACACGATGCGTGGATAGATGTACACGAAGAAGGAACCGAGGCCGCAGCAGCAACATCAACATTGCATTTCTCTTTTGGGTGCTGCAGCGGGCCACCTCGACCGATGGCAGCTCGATTCCATGCGGATCATCCCTTTTTGTTCCTGATTGTACACAACGAGAGTCGCAGTATCCTGTTCGCCGGCTGGATATCGAATCCGGAAAAAATCGCACCGCAAATGCATTCGGTCGACAGTTGAAAGCCGCGGCTTTCCCGGGTCGCCGTCTGAATGCCCAGGACCGCTTTGAGCGGCATGAAAATACGGTGCCCGGCGGCAGCCTCGGCGCCGGAAACATGCCGATTTAAGGGTCTCGGCAAGAAATAATCAGGCCATCCTGCTTGTCTTTTGGTCCAATTAATTCCTCCCTCGACCCTAAAGTTATCCAAGCCTTTCGTCTCCATCCCCCCCCTTTGCGTTCTTTGGCGACCCACCGGGATCAGCTGTATATTTTCACATCTCCAGGACCCCGTTCGCTTGCATTCTCACGATATGATGGACATCATTAAAGTAGATCATTCTCAGACGCAAAGGAGGAATCGCCATGATCAAGGTCAAGACATTCACCAACGAACTCAAGGCCATGCATACGATGAAGGAACTGAACGACCTGGACGCCCAGGTGAATGAATTTCTGCAGCAAAACACCGTGAAAAAGATCATCTCCGTCTCGGATGCATGCACGTCCGGCAGCGGCGACACCATCGGCATCATCCGGGTGCTGGCCTACGAAACCGCCTGACAGCGGCACCCCGCAGGGAACTTATCAATACACCGCCGGCGCATCGCAAAGGCGGTCTTCAGGGCGCGATAAAGGCGAATCAGACATGGGGCAGGGCCCCGGATCGCTTTTACGATAGCAGACTTCGCATTAAACAACAAAACAGGAGGAAGTCGCCCGTGGAAGAAATCTACAAATTTTACGATGAGCTTGGGCCCTTGAAGGTGATTCATGTACATGAGCCTTCTGTCGGATTGAAAGCCGTTCTGGTCGTCGATAATGTCGCCAGAGGCCCTTCGATTGGCGGCCTGCGTATGGCACCGGATGTCAGTACCGAGGAGTGTTTTCGCCTTGCCAGAGCGATGACCTTCAAAAATGCCGCTGCCGGCATCCCGCACGGCGGCGGAAAATCGGTCATTTACGGTGATCCAAAAATGCCGCAGAAACAGAAGGAAAAACTCATCAGAACACTGGCACGCGCCCTCGAGGGAGAGACACACTATATCTTCGGCCCTGATATGGGCACGAATGAGGAATGTATGGCGTGGGTCAAGGATGAGATCAATCGTTCGGTGGGACTTCCACGTGAAATCGGTGGTATTCCCCTGGATGTCATCGGCGCCACCGGTTTTGGAATCTACCACGTCATTGATGTTGCCATGCCTTTCTGTGATTTTGATATCGATGGGGCTCGTGTCGCGGTGCAGGGATTTGGCGCGGTCGGCATGAATGCTGCGCGGTTTCTGGCAGAGAAAGGCGCCAGGCTTGTCGCTGCAGCCGATTCGCAGGGCACGATTCATCATCGGAAGGGCCTTGACGTTGCCGAGCTGATCCGGCTCAAGAAAGAAGGAAAAAGCGTGGTCGAGTTCAAGGGCGGCAAAGCGTCGGACAGGGAAGCGATCATCGGTGTCGAATGCGATATCTGGATTCCTGCAGCCCGGCCGGACGTCGTCAACGAAAAGAATGTTGACCAGATGAAGACACGGCTCGTGGTGCAGGGAGCGAACATTCCGTTGACCAGCGGTGCGGAAAAATACCTCTACGACAGGAATGTGCTCTGTATCCCGGATTTTATCGCTAATGCCGGCGGCGTGATCTGTGCCGCCATGGAATACCGGGGCATGAGTGAAACGGCGACGCTGCAGGTAATCGAAGAAAAACTGCGGCGCAATACGGCGCTTGTCCTGGAGGAATCGGCAGAGAAGGGCATCATGCCCCGCCAGGCAGCAGAGAGCCTGGCACGCCGCAGGCTGGAAAAGGCGATGAGCCTGAGGCGCCTGAATCTTTTCTGATTTCCATACAATGCCCTCAAACAAATGGAGGAAGACAGAGCATGTATCGCATACGCTTCCACGGTCGCGGCGGCCAGGGCATGAAAACCGCCAGCCGCCTGCTGGGTGCCGCCTTCTTCCTGGAAGGCTTCGCGGTCCAGGACGCGCCACGGTATGGCGCTGAGCGGCGTGGTGCGCCCATCTTCGCCTATGTCCGCGCCGGCAAGTCCCCCATTTTCGAGCGCGGCATCATTCTGCATCCAGATCTCGTTATCGTTGCCGATGACTCGCTGGTACCGGTGCCCGCCGCCGGGGTCATGGCCGGATTGACCGATCGAACGGTGCTGCTGATCAGCACCACCGAAACCGCTGATGAGTGGCGGCGCCGTCTCCATATCCACAGCGCCATCCTCACACTGCCCGCACCCCGGGAGGTCGAAGATCGCCTCGAGCTGCGCTATGTCGGGGCCGAGTGTGCCGGCGCGGCTGCCTGCCTTACAGGCCACATATCGAAGAAGAAACTCGAGCGGGCCATCCTCGGCGAACTCGAAGGCAAACCGCAGAAAATCATCCATCGCAATATCGAAATGGCATCGGAAGGCTACGACCGCATGGCCGATCACAAAGGGCTGGTGCAGGAAGGAACCCTGCCCTCCGCGAAAGCGTACACCCCCCCTGCATGGATCGAGATGCCGTTCGAGGCGGCGCGAATTTCTTCGCCGACGATCCACGCCGGCCTGACCAGCATCAAGGTCCGCACCGGGTTGTGGCGCACCATGCGGCCGGTGATTGACCACCGCCACTGCAGGAAGTGCTGGTGGGTCTGCAGCAGCTCCTGCCCCGACGGGGCGATCTCGGTCAACGAAGAGGGCGCACCCGGAATCGACTATGACCACTGCAAGGGATGTCTGACGTGCGTCAGCGTCTGTCCGTCGCACGCCATCAAGGCGATCCCGGAGCATCAGGCCGCGGCAGCGGAGGAGGAATCATGAGCAGAAAGCTACTGACGGGCAATGGTGCGGCGGCATGGGGGGCGCGGCTCGCGGGCATCGACTACATCCCGGCCTTCCCGATTACGCCCCAGACCGAGATCATCGAAACGCTGGAGCACTGGATCGGCGGCGGTCAAATCCCCGCGCGGCTCGTGACCCTGGAATCCGAACACTCGATGATCACGGCGGCAGGCGCAGCGGCGGCCACGGGCGTGCGTGTTTTCAGCGCGACCTCCAGCCAGGGACTCCTGTACGGCATGGAGATGCTCTACGCCGTCGCGGGATGGCGTGCGCCCTTTGTCCTGGTAAACGTCTCGCGCGGGCTGTCCGCCCCGATCACGCTGGAGCCGGACCACAACGACGTCCTGGCCGCCCGCGACAGCGGCTTCCTGCAGCTCCACTGCGCCACCTGCCAGGAGGTGCTTGACAGCGTGCTGATCGCCTACCGACTCGGTGAGGACCTACGCGTTCGCCTGCCGGTCATCGTCAACCAGGACGGCTTCTACCTCTCCTTTACGCGCGAACCTGTAGAGATTCCAGACCAACAGGCCATCGAAGCATTCCTGCCGCCATACGATCCCGAAAACATGCAGTTCCGCGCCAGTGCGCCGGTCAGCCAGGCCGTGGCCGTACTTGGCGGCGGCCCCTACTCCTATTTCCGCTACGAAACCCATCTGGCATCGCTGCAGGCGCTGGCGGTCTACGACGAGGTCGCCTCTGAATTCGAAAAAGCATCAGGCCGTGCCAACCCGGCCATTGAGTGCTATCGGACCGATGACGCCGAGTATCTCTTCGTCATGATGGGCGCCTTCGCCACGAAGGCGCGCCAGGCCGTAAACCAGCTGCGCGAAGCCGGCTGGCGCATCGGGCTCGTGCGTCCGCGTCTCTTCCGCCCGTTTCCCGAAGAGAAACTCCGCCGGGCGCTGGCCGGCAAAAAGGGCGTCATCGTCATTGACCAGAACATCTCCTTTGGTCGGGGTGGTGTGCTGCACACGGAGCTTGCTTCGGCAATTCTCGGAAAATCCGAAAAGCCGCCGCTCCTCGTGAGTTTCATCGGCGGCCTGGGCGGCCGCGATATCAGCGCCGAGGAGTTCTACGAGATGGCCAGGGTGACAAAAGAGGCCGTGGTGGACGGCAAGGCCCCGGAGCCCCGCCTGCTCTATACGGAGACCGAACTGCGCGAGGTGCGCAAGCTGCAGGGCATCGCGTGCGTCGAGCGGCAAGCACTGGAGAACGAGCTATGACAGAGACCGCTTTCAAACATATGCGTGACCTTCCCTCCACCCATCTGCTGGGCACCGGCACGCCGGCGTGCGCCGGATGCGGCGGACTGCAGGCGATCCACCAGATCTACGATGTGCTCGGCAAGAACACCGTCTTCGTCAACGCGGCTGGCTGCATGACCTTGCTGTCGGTCTACCCTTTTACGCCGTTTCGCGGCTCATGGCTCTACACCGCCATGGCATCGGCCCCCGCCGGTGCGCAAGGTATCCGCGACGCGCTCGATATCCTGATCGAGCAAAAGAGGATCGACAAAAACGAAGACCTGCAGGTGGTGGTGCTGACCGGCGACGGCTCAGCCTACGGCATGGGGCTTTCGGCCACCTCGAGCGCCATGGAACGTAAGCTGGACTTCATCTATCTGTGCTACGACAACGAAGGCTACGGCAACACCGGGCAGCAGTATTCCGATGCCACACCGCACGCAGCGAAGACTTCGACCAGTACCGGACCCGGGGGATATCCTGGTTTCAAGAAGGATCTCTTCTCGATCTGGGCTGCGCACAAGCCGGCCTATGTCGCAACTGTCATCGGCGCGGAATCGCTCGACCTGGCACGCAAGATCCAGAAGGCGCGCGACATCGAGGGGCCGTGCATGATCATCTCGCTGTCGCCCTGCCCTACGGGCTGGGATTTCGATCCGTCATTGACGGCGAAAGTCGGCAAGCTCGCGGTGCGCACCGGCATCTGGCCGCTCAAGGAGTATGAAAACGGCAACATCACGCACACCAGAAAACCCGCCAAGCGCCTGCCGGTCGAGGCGTACCTGAATCTGCAGGGACGCTTCAAACACCTCTTTGAACCGAAGCGCGATGAGAAGATGCTGGCAGATATCCAGACCCAGGTCGACGCCTACTGGGCCAAGGTTGCGTCATGACCGAAAGGCGCCGATGTCATCGAGGCGGCCCCATATTGCCGGCAGGGGGACCGTCCCGGAGAGCCTCGCCCGCATCGCAGACCCGCTCCCGGAAAACGGGGTTCCTGGTATCGATTCCGTAGAAGGGTCTTTACACATCAATGCAATTTGAATAATCATGCCTTCATTCGGATGGCAATTTCGTTGAATGCCGTTGCCAGCGTTGAGGGGTTTGTTAGAACAAGAGAATTCGAAAAGAAGGGAGAAATGCGCATGACAACCGTACGTTCATGGCGCCCCTATGTGGCGGGGGCGCTCGTGGGAATCCTGGCCATAGCGTCCGTTTTTGTCTCTACGAAGGTGCTTGGCAAGGCCAAGTATCTGGGGGCCTCGACCACATTTGTACGCTCTGCGGGCCTAGTCGAGAAGACGGTCGCGAGTGATCATGTTGCGGACAATGAATACTACCAGTCCAAAAAGGTGAAGGTGGACTGGCAGTTCATGGTGGTCCTCGGGATCCTCATCGGTTCATTTGCGGCATCGCGGATCGACAGGAGCTTCAAATTCGAAAGCGTTCCGCCGATCTGGTCGGAAAGATTTGGTGACAACGTGGGCGTGAGGGCTGTCGGCGCTTTTCTCGGAGGCATTGTGGCCATGTTCGGGGCGCGCCTGGCGGGGGGGTGTCCCAGCGGGCATGGGTTGAGCGGATTGATGCAGTTGTCCCTCAGTGGATTCATCGCCATGGCCGGATTCTTCGGTGCGGGGGTTCTCGTGGCCCGGATGGTCTATAAACCCAAAAAGGGGGAGGGGATACGATAATGGAGCTCTGGATTGGTTTGATGACCGGAATTCTCTTCGGCGCATTATTGCAGCAGGGGCGCGTCCTGCGGTTCGAGAAGCAGGTGGGGGCGATGCTCCTGCA
>CAJXSB010000164.1 GCA_913060435.1 uncultured Desulfococcus sp. | reverse complement strand
GCCGAGGCCCGCCGTATTGATAAAGATCTTGTCCGCCGCACCCCGGGGCACCACCTTGGTGTCACCGGTGACGATCCGGACCCCGGCCGCCCGGGCGGCCTCCTGCATATCCCGAAGGACCCGGTCAAGGTCGGCGCGGCCAAACCCCTCCTCGATGATCAGGCCGGCGCTGAGAGCGGCGGGTACGGCGCCGCACATGGCCAGGTCGTTGACCGTGCCGTTGACGGCGAGGTCCCCGATGCTGCCGCCGGGGAAAAAGATGGGGTCGACCACGTAGGTGTCCGTCGAGAAGGCGATCCTGCCGCCGGCCATCTCCATCACGGCGCCGTCGTCGAGGCATCGGAGCGCGGGATTGTCGAATACCGGCAGCACGGCCTCGGAGATGAGGCGGTGGGACATCTTTCCGCCGCTGCCATGGTCAAGGGTGATGACATCGTGCTTCATGCTCAAGCCCTTTCACCGACGGATGCCGGATGGTATCGATAATAGGCCGCGCATGTCCCCTCGCTTGAAACCATGCATGGTCCGACCGGGTGGGCCGGGGAGCAGGCCCTGCGGAAGAGGGGGCACTCGGGGGGCGTCTTGCGGCCGACGATCACCTCGCCGCAGTCGCATCCCTTCGGCTCCGGCACATCCCTGGGGACGATCCCCAGGACCCGGCGGGCATCATGATCCTGGAACGCTTCCCGGATGGCCATTCCGCTCCGGGGGATGCGCCCCATGCCCCGCCAGCGGGCGTCCTCGGGTGAAAAGACCGCGTCCATGAGCGCTCGGGCCCGAGGATTTCCCTGGTCGCTCACCGCCCGGGGGTAGGCGTTCACCAGATCGGGCCGGCGGCCTTCGATCTGCCCCACGAGCCGGTGGATGCCGTCCAGGATATCGCCGGGCTCGAACCCGGCAATGACGCACGGAATGCGGTGACGATCGAACAGGGGACGGTAGGCCTCGGCCCCGATGACCAGGGAGACATGCCCCGGCAGGAGGAATCCATCGATGCGGATATCCATGGACATCAGGGCGAAAAGGGCCGGGAGGACCCGCTTGTGGGCCGAAAAGACGCTGTAGTTGTCGAGCCCCTCGTCCCGGGCGGCGGCGATGGATGCGGCGACGGTCGGGGCCGTGGTCTCGAACCCGACCCCCAGGAAGACGACCCGACGTTCCGGATGCCGCCGGGCCAGTTCAAGAGCGTCGACCGTGGAGTAGACCACCCGGATGTCCGCCCCGGCCGCCCGCTCCTGCGCCAGGGAGGAGACGGACCCCGGGACGCGGACCAGGTCGCCGAAGGTCGCCGTGATCACGCCCTCGGTGCGGGCGATCTCGATGAAGGCGTCGATCTCCCCCGGGTCGGTCACGCAGACCGGACATCCGGGACCCGAAAGCAGCGAGATGGTCTCCGGCAGCACCGACCGGATGCCGCTCCGGAAGATGGCCATGGTGTGGGTGCCGCAGACCTCCATCAGCCGGACGGGCGTCCGGCTCTCCGCGAGGATCCGCCCGATCAACTGCCGGGCGATCTTCGGATCCCGATATTCTTCCGAAAATCTCATATCATGGACTGCAATGCTGATGGTTACCTTCGCCTGAAGATCCTTTCATATCGGATTCCCCTCCAGCGGGCAACACCTTTATCGACGTCCGGCCGCCGGCGGCTTGACTGCGGCCACCCAGGAGAAGGCGTCGAGCATTTCGGCGTCGGAAATCACCTCGAAGCCGCAGGCGTCAAGTGCTTGAACCAGTTGGCCATGGTCGAACCGGTCCTCTTGGGGGTGCCTGAAGATGCGCCGCCAGAAAGGATGGACGATGAACCGGCGCTGAATCTCCTCCACGTAAAGGCGGCCGCCCGGCCGGAGCACCCGGTAAATCTCCTGGAACGCCTCCCGCCACGGGCCCACATGGTGGATGATTCCAAAATCGAAAACAGCGTCATAAACCTCGTCCCGGACCGGCAGCGCGGCCGCGTTGCCGACCCACAGGCGCACCCGGCCCCCCGCCCCGCGGTGCCGACGTACAGACAGCCGCACCATGCCGGGGTCGAGGTCAAAGCCGTCCACCTGCCGGGCGCCGAAAAGGCTGCGGATAATCCCGATGCCGACGCCCCGCCCGCACCCGACCTCAAGGGCCGTCAACCCCTCGGTGCGGCCGCCCATCCGCCGCAGGCGGCGACCGGTCACCAGGCGCTGAAACAACGCCCGCGGCAGACTGTTGACCACCATCCACTCCATCCAGTTCAGCTTCATGACCATCCCCTCCTTCGTTTGGGATTCCCGGGCGATATCCGGACAGACAGGTGTTGCCATCCGATCCAATGACGGCCACCGTCATAACATTGACGCCGCTTGGGCCGCTGCCAAGGTTTCGATACCTTTTTTCCCATATAAATTTTCCGACGCAACTCGAGTTTCATTCTTTTCCAACGCAACTCGAGTTTCATTCTTTTCCAACGCAGCTCGAGTTTCGTTCATGCGATGGATCTGAGGTGTTCTCCGGGTCCGGTTTCCGCCCCGTGAGCCGTGAGTTTTAGTGCTACTTAGATGCAGCGGAGGATCAGCGGCCCGGACCTGTTTATGCATGCTGGCATGCTTCTTGGATCCTCCTGGCGCAGGATCCGGTATATCGACAGCGTCCATCCGAAAGCGAAACGACCAACAGCAGCCCTGAGCCACATGACAAGCATTCCATTTTTTAAGTTAAGCGCCTTCGGCAACAATTTCGTTGTCCTGGACGAGACCAGACAGCAGGTCCTGACCGAGGCCCAGAAACGGCGGTTCGCCCATCACGCCACCGATGTCAATTTCGGCATCGGATGCGACAACTTCCTCGTGGTCCAGCCCTGCTGCGACACCGTTCTGGAAGAGATCCATGCCGAAAACAGGTACTGGCCGGCGCCGCCCGACACCCAGGGGGCAGAGCTCATCTTCAGAATGTTTGATCCGGACGGCACCGAAGCCTATTCCTGCGGCAACGGCCTGATGTGCATCGCCCGGTACCTTCATGCCCGATACGCCGTAACACGTCAGCGGGTCCTGACAAAGCTTCCCACGGCGGCCCCGGGCATTGCCACCATCGGCATGGCTGCAGACGGCGATGGCTACTTCGCCGATCTCGGCATTCCCGAGCGGATGCCCGAAACCCTCGTCAACCGAAGCTTCCTGAAACCTTTCGACGGGTGCATCGATCTGGTCGAAAACCTGGACATCCGGCATTTCCGGGCCACGGATGCCATCCGCTTCTTCGGCAATTCACGCATGCTGGCACTCCGGGGCTACCTCGTCTTCACCGGCGAACCCCACCTGGTCATCCTGGGCGACAACGGCTTTTCACTGCCGGACCCCGTCCGCCATATCTTCCCGACATCGACCGAAGAGAGCCGCACCGGCCGCTTTTCGAAACGGCGAATGAGCACCGGCGCCTCGCTGGTGAACTTTATCGGTTATTATCTTGCGAAAAATTACAGACACCTCTTTCCAAAAGGCATTAATGTCAACTTCGTACGGAAAATTCCAGGCGAAGACATCATCGAATACCGCTGCTTCGAACGCGGCATCCTCAAGGAGACCTTCGCCTGCGGCACCGGCGCCCTGGCATGCGCCTTCGTGATGCGGTCGCTTGGGATGGTCCGCTCCGACAACCTCCGTCTGTGGCCCTACCGATGCCGCCTGCATCAACCGGACGCGGAGATCCGGGTGGGCCGGGCCGGCCATGGCTGGCAGATTCTCGGACGGCCGACCCTGCTCTTCGAGGGCCGTTTCGTCATGAAGGACGCCATGGACCGCATCCCGGAGGAGGATGCGGCACCTTCCCGGCCGTCGCTGCCATTGGAGGCGGGCGCCGATGCACGGCATGACCTGCAGGCGGCCTTCTCGGAAGGAGAGCACCGGCGGATTCAGCCCTCCGCCTAGTTTGACAGCCACATTTACGTGAAGGCGCCATGGGATATTCCCGACATATCATCCACAGGGACCGTTTCAAGCGGTATTTTATCGCAGCTTCGACGATCATTGTCATGGCGCTGGTGCTTCTAACAGACCAATTCAACCGGACCGCCCTTGAAAAGCTATGGTTCGACGCCCATATCGCTGAATGCCGCATCGACGCCGGCATGCTTTCCGAGGAGCTCCAACAACTTGCCGATACGGCGCCAAAAGAAGAGGGTGCTGCCGTCCACGCCATCCTCCGGCAGCACCAGCAGCAGATCGACCGGCGGCTCGACAGCGGCCCGGGCCCCCTTGCCGGCCGGCGGGCATCCGGCGGCACCGGAGTGGCCGTCTCGCTGATCTCGCCCAACGGGCTGATCCTCGACAGCACCGATCCGGAGCAAAACAAGACCCGCATCCCCTTTCCGGTGCTGAAGCAGTTTCAGGGCCAATCCCCCGGCGACGCTCCTGCCGGGCACGTCCGCGCCGGAGAAACCGTCTATCTTGGCCGCCCCATCGGGACGGTGCTTGCCGGGGGCGGCACCTACGGCATGATCTCGTTTGAAGCGAAACCCATCGCAGACGCGCTGGCCGATGCGCTAGGTGGCGAAAGGGGGCGCTTTTGGACCCTGTTCTGGGCCGCAGCCCTTCTGATGATCATCGCCCTGTGCTGCATTCTCCCCGGTCAACAACCACTCCAATCCAAGGGGCGGAAAACGCCCGGCATCATCGTCGCCGGTTTCTGCATCGCCTTCCAGATCCTTTTTTCGGTGCTCTTTGCTGCAGAGTATCGTGCACAGCTCCTAACGCTGGTCCGCATGGAGGCCGGCAGCGCCCGCATCGAATTTGTCCGCCGGCTGGCATCGTCAGCTCCGGATTCACAAGGACCGGCACCGAAACACGGCTTCCGGGAAAAGCGCGTCTCGGATGCCCACCCCTTTCCGCGGCATCTCCAGGACGCTGCAGCACGGGCAATCGGCTCGCGACAAGGCATCTCCGCCATCACCGTCACCTTCGACAGCGGGCCAAGGCCCGAAGCCGTCGTTGTCCGTTCTCCTGCACCCCAGGGTGGAGAACCTCATCCTGGATGGAGCGTTTTCAGGTCCGCCATGGCTGCCGTCGATTCAACCGATTCGTCGGATTCATCGGATTCATTTTGGGGCATCCCCGGCGTCGGCAGCGGCAAATGGCGTGCCGTTCCGTCAGAAGTTTTTTTGGCCCGCATGCTCTCGGAGATGGCAATGGACATCATCACCGCCCTGGCCATATCGATTCTCATGCTCATCGAGCTTTTGATTCTAATGGCGGCCGTCTTCGACGCCCGTTCCGCGGGCGCAGCCCGAAAAAGCGCCCCCTGCAGCCATACCCTGATGCGCCCGGCGGCCTTCTTCCTTCTGTTTGCCATCGACCTTTCCATGTCCTTCATCCCCATCTATATGGCGCGTCTTTACGAACCGATGATGGGCCTGCCCAGGGATGTGGTTTTGGGGCTGCCCATCACGGTGGAGTTCATCTTTGTCGGTCTGGCCATTTTCGGATCCGGCTACTGGGTGGACCGTCGGGGATGGCATGAGCCTTTCCTTGCCGGCCTTTTTTTCACTGCCATAGGCCTGCTCTGCTCCTGGCTGGCCCCGGACGCCGTCCACTTCATCCTGTCCAGGGGCCTGGTGGGCATCGGCTACGGCCTGGCGCTGATGGCCGCCCAGGGCTTTGTCATCACCTTCACCGATTTCCGGACCAAAGCCTTCGGCCTGGCCCAGTTGTTTGCAGGTATATACGCCGGGAGCATCTGCGGCGGGGCCGCCGGGGGAATGCTTGCCGAACGATTCGGGTTCAGCGCCGCCTTCCTGGCCGGCGCCGTGATCATCATCGGGGTCGCCGCCTATACCGCTCTATTCATGCGGCACACCATGAAAGCGCCTTCAACGCCGAAAGCCTCTGCGTCCGGGGGGGCCGCCCCGTCACCTGCCGTCCAGGCATCCTTCCCGGAATTCATTCGGAACCGGATCGTCGTCAGCCTGATTCTGCTGAGCAGCCTCCCGGCATCCATTGCAGTCGTCGGCTTTCTCAACTATTTCTGCCCGCTGTACCTGAACAGCCTGGGGGTCAGCCAATCCTCCATCGGCCGCATCCTCATGATCTACGGCATCAGCCTGGTCTATTTCGGCCCCATCATCGGGAAATACACCGACCGGTCTGACGACAAGCGAATGTTCGTCTTTGCCGGCTGCATTCTGGGGAGCCTTACGTTCCTCCTTTTTCATGCCGTTCAAGGGATCTTCGCCGCCGTCCTCGCCCTCCTCTTTCTCGGACTGTCGAGCTGCTTTGTGATCTCCTCCCAGAGCGCCTACCTGCTCAGCCTTCGGGTGACGCGCCATTTCGGCCACGGCAAAGCCATTGGAATCTTCAGATCGACCAGCCGCATCGGCCAGGCTCTCGGCCCCATCGTCTTCGGCGGCCTGATTCTGGCCCAGAACCTGGAGAGGGGCGTCATCCTCTTCGGCCTCATCTACCTGATAACAGCCCTGCTCTTCTTTCTTACCACCCGGCAGGACCGACGCCATTACATCGAGGAGACCGCCTGACATGCCTGCCAACGCCATAACCACCACCCCCGACACGTCCGACCCTGTGGGAGGAGCGATCGGGCGCGCCCTTGCCAAAGTCCGGCGCGCCTCTCCAATCGTCGACAAAACCCTCCGGACCTATGGTCGCAGCTCGATCAGCGATTACGGGCGCTGCCTGCTGCAACCGCCCCCGCCGTCCCTCCAGGACACCGGCGATTTTATCCGGACCGTGCGAACCCTGGCTGGAGAGCTCTTTGGAGAAGAAACCGCGGACCAGCTCGAAACGGATCTCCAACAGAACCCGGTGGCCCTTACGGCCAACCACCACGGCGTCGACTATTTCGCCCAGTCGGTCCAGGGCAGTTTGATCTTCACATGGATGCAGCGGGAGATATGTCGCCGCCGCAGCACCGCACTGGTTCTTTCCTGCGGCAATATCCCCCTCAACAACCTCACCAACCCCCAGGGGATGCTTCTGTACGACACACGGGGCGGCACCGCGGCGGCACTGCCCCGCAAACTGCCTGTTTTTTCCAACAAACTGCGCCATCAGGCCGTGTGCGTTGCGCCGGGATACACCCCTGAGATGATCGCCCGGGCGGCAGGCACTGCAGATCGGCTGCATCGGGAAAAGGCGATCTCCACGGAGACCTGCACCTGCATCAAGGACCTTCTGGCGGAGGATTACGGCGACCCGGCCATTGCCGCCGTGCCCGATTATTCCCGCCAGGCCACACTCCTCAACCACCGTATCTGTGAACGGCTCCATGCCGGGTGCCGCCGGATGCCGAAGGTCATCTGCCTTGAAATGGAAAAAGTGGCCTCCCGGCTCATCGCCTTGGACATCCAACACGAGGAGCGCATCGTATCCCGGGTGCTGTTCGATATGGATCTGCAGGCCCGCGTTCTCCGGATTCTGGACAGCCAGCGGGCCTGCTGGGAGCATGTCAAGACCCCGGGCCCGGCATCGGATCCGGATTTCCCGCCCCTGCGGCGGGGGACCCATTTTTTCTGGGGTATCTGCGAAGAGGGCGTCAAGTTTCCGCTGGCCATCCATCGGGGCAGAGGGTCGGCCGCTCTTCTGCGGGGTGCCGACAAAAAGGGGCGGCGGCATGAATACCCCCTGTCTCCGGAATCGCTTGAGATGCACCTGGTGCAGCGCCGCCTGATCCCCTCCATGTTTACCTGCTTTCTGGCCCTCTCCCTCGCCCGCGGCGTCAACTGCCTGGGGGGATACTACCAGGCCGAATACCTTCCCGGCATACAGGCCGGGATGATCCAGGCCCTGTCCCTTTCCCCGGGGGACCGGGACATGGCCGACACCATGCGCCGCGTCCCCACCGCAGGCTATCTTTCGGGCATGCAGACCGTCATGATTCCGCAAGAACACGGCCGGCTCCTTCCGGCGGGCCCCATAGAGATGCTGGTCCGGGGGGGGCTGACGGAAATAGACGTCCAAAGGATCCTCTCCATGGCGGTGGGCGACGCGCACCGGGCATCCCTTCTGGAAACGGCCCCGGACATCGCGCCCGAGGGTGCATTCGGCACCTCCTGGAAGCACCGGATGGCCCAGGAGAGCTTTAACATCCTGCAGGAGAGGGTCGTCGTCAAATGAACCCCCGGACCTTGCTTCGCACCCGGCGGCGCGTCGCCGGCATGAAGAGAGGCATCTCGACGGACATCCCTTCTTGAGGCCGTCAGGTCCAACACCATACAAAGGAGACCGTTACATGAAACGCCCACGATTTCTTTTCCGTACGGTTCTGGTCAGCATCATGCTGATGAGCCTGCCGTCCTTCGGCGGAGACAAAGGAAGCTTCTCCCAGGAGCCGGTGACCAACAGCGGCAGGAAATGGCGCATTGGCTACTACGAGGGGGGAGAATACATTGACTATCGGAAAATTTTCACCGAGACGGTCCAGGGCCTGATGACGCTCGGCTGGATCGAGTATGTCGAAATTCCCAAGCAGCATGGCGAACAGACCCGTCCGCTGTGGGAATGGCTGTCGAAAAACATCCAGAGCGACTACATCACCTTTGTGCGGGATGCCCACTACTCGGCCAGATGGGATGAGGATATCCGGAGGCAGACCGCCGCAGCCATTATCGACCGGCTGAACCGGAGGCAGGATATTGATCTGCTCATCGCCATGGGCACCTGGGCCGGCAAGGACATGGCCAATGACAACCACCATACCAACACCATGGTTCTCTCGGCCAGCGACCCCATCGCGGCAGGCATCATCAAGAGCATCGACGACTCGGGATATCCGCATCTCCATGCCCAGGCGGACCCGTTCCGCTATGAAAGACAGCTCCGGGTTTTCCACGAAATCGTCCATTTCCGGAAACTGGGCGTCGCCTATGAAGATTCCGAAGACGGCAGGTCCTATGCGGCCATGGACGTCGTCGAAAGACTCGCCAAGGAGCGGGGCTTTGAGATCGTTAGATGCCACACCAAAAGCGATATCGCGGATGTGGCCGAAGCGGAGCAGAGCGTTGTACAATGCTTTGAATCGCTGGCCGAGAAGGTGGACGCCATCTATGTCACGCTGCAGGGCGGCATCAACAGCCGAAGCATCCCCAGACTGGTGCAGATCGCCAATGCGAACCAGGTGCCGACCTTCTCCCAGTCGGGATCGGAGGAGGTCAAATGCGGCTTCTTTGTCAGCCTCTCCCAGGCCGGCTTCAAGTATGTCGGCGAATTTCATGCATCGACCATCGCCAAGGTCTTCAATGGTGCACGCCCCAACGAGCTGGAGCAGTTGTTCCAGGAGCCGGCAAGGATCGCGATCAACCTGAAGACCGCGGAAATCATCGGATTCGATCCGCCGGTGGTCCTTCTCGGGGCTGCAGACGAAATATACCGGGAGATCTATC
>CAJXSB010000163.1 GCA_913060435.1 uncultured Desulfococcus sp. | reverse complement strand
CGTCTCGGCAAGCCGAAAAACATCGGCGGCCTCGTCGACGTTGTCAACAACCCCATGTACGCCACCGGCGTGGGGTTGGTGCTCTTCGGGGCGAAGAACCGCGGGGCCAATAAATTCAGGATCCGGGACGGGAACATCTTCAACCGGGTCATGCAGCGGATGAAGCGGTGGTTCAAGGACATCATTTAGGCCAGAGAGACCAAAACGGCAGTTTATTTATCAAGCGTCAATATACTTCAGGAGGTGGGAAGCGATGTTCAATTATGTCGAAAATGACGAAAAATCAGCAAGGATAAAGGTAATCGGCGTTGGTGGAGCGGGCGGCAATGCGGTCAACAACATGATCGCGTCCGACCTTCGCGGCGTCAATTTTATCGTGGCCAATACCGATCTGCAGGCACTCGACCTTTCCAAAGCCCCGACCAAGATTCAGATCGGCGACAAGCTTACCGAGGGGCTTGGGGCCGGCGCCAACCCGCAGATCGGCCGCGAAGCCGCCCTGGAGAATGCGGAAGCCATCCGCAATGCGCTGAAGGACAGCCATATGGTCTTCATCACCGCGGGGTTCGGCGGCGGAACGGGTACGGGCGCGGCCCCCGTGATCGCCGATATCTGCAAGGAGCTTGGTGCGCTGACGGTGGCGGTGGTCAGCAAGCCTTTTTCCTTTGAGGGGAGAAAGCGCCTCAACCAGGCGGAGGATGGGCTGGAAACCATCCGTGAGGTTGCCGATACGGTGATCACGATCCCCAACGATCGGCTCCGGGGCCTGGCATCGAAAAACGCCACCATGATCGACATGTTCAGGAAGGCCGATGAGGTCCTGCTCCATTCCGTCAAGGGCATTACGGATCTGATCCTGATGCCCGGGCTGGTCAACCTCGATTTCGCCGACGTCAAGACGACCATGGAGAAGGCCGGCCTGGCCATCATGGGCATCGGCATCGCCTCCGGCGAAAACCGGGCGATTGAAGCTGCGGAGCGGGCTATTTCCCATCCCCTGCTCGAGGATCTATCCATTTCCGGCGCCAAGGGGGTCCTGATGAACATTACGAGCACCAGCGATCTCACCATGGAGGAGATGACCGAAGCTTCAGAGCGGATCTACAGCGAGGTGGGAGAAGACGCTGAAATCATCTGGGGCACCGTCGTCGACGAAAACCTGGGCGACGAAATGCGCGTGACGGTGATCGCAACGGGCATCGGCGGGGACCGCCCCGGAGTGATCAGCGGACGGCGGCGCAGCCCCAGGAATTTCCAGAGCGCCAGAAGCGTCTCCCGTCCCGCCCCAAGGCGGGAGGATGCCGGGCGTCGGCCGCACCCTGCCGCCAATGACCGCGGCTACCCGGACTACTCCCACGCCGTCGATTACGAGGAGCCTGCATTCCTGCGCCAGAAGAAGACCGCAGACGAAAATGTTCAGAGCGCGGAATACCCGGAATTCGACGACAAGCATCTGGACGTTGAAGATCTCGACATACCGACCTTTCTGAGGCGAAAAGCCGACTGACGGCGCCGAACCTCATTTGATGGAATACGGGACTTTCCTTCGGGAAAGTCCTTTTTTTTGCGTCGGCGGGGATCGTGCCTATATTGCCTGCAAGACAACCACTCCCTTCTGCAGCGTTTCGGCGGCTGCAGGACGCGGCCGATACACCCCGCCGACCATTGCATCTGAACGGAAGAACCATGGGCAGAAAGTCCAATAAAACCAGTATCGACATCGGCGCAGCCGAGATCGGCGCCGTCCGGAAGAGCTGGCATGGACGGCTCCGCGTCGCGCTGGTATATCCCAACACGTATCGTGTGGGCATGTCGAACCTCGGCTTTCAAACGGTCTACCGCCTCCTCAATGAGATGGCGCATGTGGTCTGTGAACGCGCCTTCCTGCCCGACCGTCCGGAGGGACACGGACCGGTGCTCTCCATCGAATCCGGACATCCCCTGAAGGACTTTGACGTGGTCGCCTTCTCCATTTCATTTGAGAGCGACTATCCCCATCTCCTCGACATCCTTGCCGCCGCCGGCATCCCCGCCATGTCACGGGACAGGAGCGAGGTCCACCCCATGGTCGCGGCCGGCGGCGTTGCCTGCCTGCTCAACCCGGAGCCGTTGGCAGCGTTCATCGACTGTTTTATCCTGGGAGAGGCGGAGGCCCTCCTCGAACCCTTTTTCCAGCGCTTCGACCCCGAAAGAGATCGACGGGATATGCTGAGAGCCCTTGCCGTTGACCTGCGGGGCGTATATGTTCCCGCGTTCTACGCGGTCCAGTACCACCCAGACGGCACTCTTCGCTCCTTTGCACCAACGGAGCCCGTCCCGGAGATCATTGAGAGGGGATATGCGGAGCCGCTCCCGGAGCCGGCCGCAAGCGCCGTCATCACCCCCCACACCACGTTCGACCGGACGTATCTGATCGAGGTGGGGCGGGGGTGCCCACATGGGTGCCGCTTCTGCGCCGCCGGATACATCTACCGCCCGCCGAGATTCCATACGGCGGACCGCTTGAGGGCGTCGATGGCCGCCGGTGCTGCGCTGACCGAGAAGATCGGGCTGGTGGGCGCTGCGGTCTCGGATCTTCCGGAGATCGCATCCCTCTGCGCGGATTACCATGACGGCAGCACGCGGGTTTCCTTCAGCTCTCTGAGAGCCGACGGCCTGGTGCCGGAGCTCCTGGAGACCCTTCGCCAGAGCCGCGTGAAAACCGCTACCATCGCACCCGACGCCGGATCCGAACGGATGCGGAAGGTCATCAACAAGGGCATGGATGAGGCGGCGGTTCTCTCTGCGGCGGAGACCCTCGTGGCCGGAGGCATCCCCAACCTCAAGCTCTATTTCATGGTGGGGCTTCCCACGGAGACGGCGGCGGATGTCGACGCCATCGTGGGCATGTGCCGGCGGATCAAGCACCGGTTCCTCCAGTCGAGCCGGACCCGGGGCCGAATGGGCGACATCACCGTCAGCCTCAACTCATTTGTCCCCAAACCCGTGACCCCTTTTCAATGGGCGGCCATGGACGAAGTCGGAGAGCTGAAGCAGAAAATCAAACGGGTGAAGGAGGGGCTTCGGCGGATGCCCAATGTGAGGCTGCACCACGACGTCCCCAAGCATGCCTATATCCAGGCGCTGCTGTCGCGCGGCGACCGGCGGGTGGCGACGATTCTGGTCGGCCTTCAGCAGAACCGGGGCAACTGGGCCAAGACGCTGAAGGCGTCGCCCGTCAATGCGGATTTTTACGTGCTGAGAGAGCGGGATGTCGGCGAGATGCTTCCGTGGGATTTCATCGACCACGGAATCGACCGGTCCTTCCTGGCGGAGGAATACCGCCGGGCGCTTTCCGGACGGGCGTCCCCGCCGTGTCCGATGCAAGAGAGCTGCCGGATGTGCGGCGTCTGCGGATGACGCCTCCGCATCGGCCGGTCCTTTCACGGGAGGGGAAGCGCGGACCCGGGTGCCGCTGGGGCAGGGCGGGATGGCATGACCGCTCCTACAATACCAGCATGGCAAGCACCAGGATGAACAGCACCACCGTGATGGGCAGCAGGATCAGGAACCCTTTCCGATAGTCGAAGGTCTCTTCCTCGTGGGCGCCCGGCCTCCGGGGCGGACTGGCGGCCGGTCTGCCGATGCCGGTGGCGTTGATGAAGCGGTCGATGTCCCTTGCCATGACCCGATGACCGTTGGCGATGAGGGTGTCGCGGTATTTTTTCAGCTTTTCCGCGGCGTTTTTCTTCTGGCTATCCGCCGCCAGGCGACCTTGGGCAAAGAGCTCCTTTATCTCCAGAAAACGCTCGTACGCATCGCTGATCTCCTGCTGGTGCTTTTCCGCCAGGCGGGCTTCGCTTTCCTTCTGCCGTTCGATCTCCTGGCGGAGCTTCTTCAGGACGCCGTCAATGGCGGTGATGAACCCCTCGATCTGCGCGCGTCGGTCCTCATCTCCGATGCTGTCGAAGATTTTGGCGCATCGGGCCAGCTCCTCCCGCTGCGCCATGAACCCGTCCATTCCGGCGATGTTCACCGGGGTCGATTTGAATGCGTGAAAAACGACCCCGGCACTGTCGAAAAGCAATTTGGATGCTTCCCGTCCCTGTTCGGCGATGACCCTGTCGGCGGTCTGGAGGGTGTTCTCCAGATACTGCGCCGCTGCCTTGAGATAGCGATTCTCCCGGAATTCGATGCAGTGCGACTCGATGGCCCGGAGGTCGGCCTTGAGCGGGGCAAGCCGGCCGAGAACATGGACGGCGTCCGCTTCGGTGCGCGCCGGCTTGTCGTCGACTCCCGCCGCCCGCTTCTGGATGGCATGAACGGCGTCGGCCAGCCGGTTGATCTCCCTGATCTGCCGGTGATGTTCATCGAAGATCCCACGCATGCTGTTGACAAGATCGGCCAGCGCTCGGTCTTTCATCGCCATGATCGCGGCGGTGAAGAGGGTCTCGAAGCGCTCTCTTTTCTTGACGTAGTCCGAAAACGCTTCCGGTGCCGTGCCGCCGGCATCGATGGCGAGTCCGCCGCCCTCCCTCGACTGAAGGTAGGTCATGAACATGGCATAAAGGATCTCTTCGAAGGCATCCTTCTGGTGGGCGTTGACAATCTGGCGGTTCCGGTGCTCGAAGATATCGCTGATCTCCGTGAGATTCCTGGTCCGGGGCCGGTTGCCGATCCGGTCGTTGAGGGCGGCCTGAACCATGCGGTCGAGTTCGCCGGAGATTTTTGCATATTTTTTATCTGATTTCATGATGCTGGGACGATCTTCCGAAAAAAAGAAAAGAGCCCTGAAGCGTTTCAGGGCTGCGTGGGCCGGGGCTGCTTCCAGCGGCATTTCATGGATGTTCTTCTATATAATACGCTTCCCGCCATTGCTGGATTTTTTTCTCGAAGTTCCGGGTTCGCCGCCGGTGTTTTTCGACCAGAACATCGAGGGGCTTTTTCATCAGCGGCGAATACCCCTTGAGCGCGAGTTTGATCATGAGCTTCCGGCCCTTTTCCAGCTCTTTGGTGCTGGCCTTCAGGCGGTCTCTTCGCTCGGCCATGTCGTGGACGGTTTCCGCGCTCAGGTCGTTATAGATCGCTAACGCCTCGGTGACGGGATTGGCTTCGGCATCGTTTCGGATGTTCTGGTGGTAGGCGTTTTCATAATGCTGTATTTCCGAAAAGCTGCTGTTGAGCTGTTCGATTTTGCGGCCGCGTCCGTTCAGCTTCAAAAGGGTGGTGGGGCGGGCGTCGATGCGTTCGCGAAGGATGTCCATGAAGTGTGAGGCCTGGAGCACCGGCGGCACATTCTCCTGGAGGACCTGCGCCATTCTCCGGGAATGCTTCAGGGCATTCCGGATCATCGATATTTCGCTGCCGATGGACCGGAGGAGCTCCACCTGGTGTTTCCGGAGCTTCCGGAAGTAGCTGCGGGTCATGTCGTCGCGGGACGGAAGGCCCGATGCCTGTCCGTTGAGCTGGAAATGGAAATTGATGATGCAGCTGATGGAAAGCGTCGATCCCGATAGGATAAGGCCCCCCTCACGGAGAATGTTGGCACAGGCCTCTTCCATGCGACGTTTTGCGGCATCGCGGCGCTTCGCCGGCGGCGCTGCGTCCGCCGGAGCCAAGCGGGCCGACATTTTGATAAAGGCGTCCAGCTCGGCGATAAAGCGTTTCGTGTCGACGCGTTCGGCGGCATCGACGATATCATTTAGGGTGACCGCTTCCATCCGTCATCCATGGGGTTGATCATGGCAAAAAGGGGCTGCCGGTCGCAGCCCCTCCGGCGGTGCGGGCCGCGCCGCCGGCGTGTCCGGTGATGCCGTGCCCGTGCGGCATCAACTGTCCTTATGGATCAGCCGCTCGATCTCTTCACGGTTGTCCTTGATCTGCTCGAGCCGGAGCTGGTCGTTTTTGCGATAGACGTCCTCGGCATCCTTCAGGGCATTATACTCCATTTCCCACTGCGGACTGGCGGTCATCTGATCCCCGACGAGGGATGCGTACCGGCCCAGGACCTTGTTTCCGTCCTCGATGCTTTCAACGATCATCACCATCGATTGCGTCACCCGGGCGACGCCCGAACATATCTGGGAGACATTCTCCACCGCAATCTTCATGTGCTCGGCGCCGGCGGCGAACTTGTCGACCATGTTGACGTGAAGATCGCCCCGCTCCTTGAAATCGTTGATGAGCTTGCGGTAGCTCTTGAGGGCGTTCTGGTACTTGACCCCCATATCGATGTTGGTCTTGTACTTCAGCTCCATGCCCTGGCTTTCCCGGAGCGCCATTTCGATGTGGTCCCGCACCTTTTCCACCTCGGCATACCGATCATCGATGAGCGACATCCCCTCGTGGATGGGTATCAGTTCCTTGAGCTGGTCTTCGAGCTCCCGGCTGTGCTGGACCTGCTCATTGTATGCCCGGCGGTCCTTGTGAATCTGGTCCGTAAACGCATCGTTGACCTCGGTCAGGTTCCGGACGATGCCGTCCACCTCAATAACGGTGGAGCGCAGGCCTTCGTTGAGGCCCTTGAGGCTGTTGATATACTTTTCGATCATCCCCCGAAACTCGGTGATCATGACTTCGTCCGCAGTCCGGGGGATCTCCTTCTTGACGATCTCGTAGTCGGTGTAGGTCTCTATTTCCTGTTCTTTGAGACCCAGCGCCACCAGCCCTTTGTCGATCAGGTTGTATTTGACCGGACGCTCGCGCTCCACGGGAATCTTCTCTTCGATGATCTTGTTGGTGCGGGAGGCGATGATCTGCTTGATGCCGTCTTCAATGACCTTGATTTCATCTACGACATACTGCAGGTTCTGGGCCTTGAAGGACGACGATGCCACGTCCGTGGTATTCTCATAAGGTGTCGGCGGGGGCCGGTAGCTTGCCGGTGCAACCGAAGCCTGCTCCACGTCGGAGATCTCGGTATATTTCTGGATGATGTCATTCAGCTTTTGATTGACATCGCCGGCGTTGTCATCCCCTTCCGGTCTGACATTGTCTTGAGCCATATTCATATCACACTATTCCTCCTCGATTTTGATACTGGGTATACACGAGAGAACCGCTGGCGTCAACAGTAATGCGTCTGGTGATCATCCTTATTTTACAAGCTATTACAGCTATTTCATTATTCAAGAAGCGAAAAAATATCTTGAAACTTTTATCCTGCTGTGTTAGGCGATACGCGGTTTAATACTACGCCCACTCTTAACAAACCGTGGATTTGAAACGATTTGAAAGGAACGAAGATGAGTCCATTTGCAAGCAAGGAATTGAAGCTGGCTTACGGCATCACGATTGTTTTGCTGATCGTGGGTGTTCTAAGCTACACGGCGTTTTCGGGAAAAGTGCCAGAAGAACCGCTGCGGATCGTCTACACGGGGGCGGGGGGGAGCGTCATGTTCGACCATGCTACGCACGCCAGCGATTATGACCTCAACTGCACGGCATGCCACCATCATCCGGAGGAGGCGGAAGCCATGCTCGCCTGCAGCGCCTGCCACGTTTTTCCCAAAGACGGATCACTTCCTGTCGCTTGCCTCGATTGTCATGAAGCGGATGAAGTCGGACTGGAGTCCGTGCCCAAGAGTGCGGATGCGTTTCATTCCCAATGTATCGACTGCCACAAGGAATTGGGTGCGGGTCCCATAGAATGTGCCGCCTGCCATGGTTTATAGGCCCGCGACATTTCTCCTATCGGATTTAGTGTCCTTTCACCTCATACATGCATAAAAAAGGGTTGGAGTATGCTAAACAGATCATTATTTGCGAAGAAGCCTCGGTTTGAATACGAGACAGTCGGCAGCACGCCGGCGGAAGCCGAGAGCATCCCGATGCCGGAAAAGGCAACCTTCTTTCTGAAAAAGCCTTTGGACGGCAGCGCCGTGCTCTCCTTGAAGGTCGGTGACCGGGTCAAGACCGGCCAGAAGATTTCACCCTTTCCGGAGGGGGATGCCTGCATCGTCTCATCCGTGACCGGAACCGTTTCATCCATAGCGGCATACACGGGCGACTACGGCCAGACCTGTACTGCCGTCACCGTGGCTGTAGAGGGCGAGGACGATTTCGACGACAGCTTCGGAAAGGCGATGGACGAGGGGGGCGTCGAGGCGGTCAAGGATTACCTGGCCTGCATTCCCGGAGCGCCGTCCCTGGAGCTGCTCTCCAACCCTGACAGCAGCATCGATACCCTCGTCATTTGCGGTGTCGAGAAAGACCTGCTGGTGGCCACCAATCAGCATGTCATGAAAACAAACATCACTTATATGAATGCGGGCATCAGCGCCTTGAAGAAGATCACGGGCGCCCACAAGACCGTCATTGCGCTTCCCCAGAGCCTGATGGCGGATGCCGGCGGCCTCGGCGGTGCCTCCGGCGTGGAGCTGCGTGTGATCGATACGGTCTATCCTGCCTGGCTTCCCCGGATGATCATGAAGGATATCATCGGAAAGCCGGTTCCGGCCGACAAGACCTGCGAGGACCTCGGCGTCTGCTTTATCAGCGCCGAAGCCGTGGCCGCCGTCGGGATGGCGGTGCAGGAGCGAAAAATGCCGGTGACGAAACACCTGACGCTGAATGGCAAGAACCTGGAGCAGCGCATGGTCGCCGCGCGCATCGGGACGCCGGTGAGCAGTGTTTTCAGTGCGTTCGATATACCGCTGTTCGACAAGGACCGCATTATCGTCGGCGGACCGATGACCGGCGCCGCCATATTCATGGAAGACCACCCCGTCTGCCCCGATACCGATGCCCTGATGATCCAGGCCGGCGCGGATCTGCCCGAGGTTTCGGATACCCCGTGCATCAACTGCGGCGAGTGTGTCCGAATATGCCCCGCGAACATAGCGGTCAACATGCTGGTTCGATTCCTGGAAGCCAGACAATATGAAGACGCAGCGGAGATGTACGATCTGTATTCCTGCGTCGAGTGCGGTCTGTGCAGCTATGTCTGTGTATCGAAGATACCGATTTTTCAATATATCAGGCTTGGAAAGTATGAACTGGACAGGATTCGCAAGGAGGAGGAGGCCGCGGATGTTTAATCACAAGAAGTTTGTCGTGTCCCATGCGCCGTTCTGGCACAACGGCAGCAATATCGCCGGGAGAAGCTACAGCATTCTGCTCGCTGCCCTGCCGGCCGTCTTCATCAGCATATATTTCTACGGAATGCCCGTCATCGGCGTCATATCCTTGTCGATCTCCTCTGCAATGCTCTGGGAGGCGGCCTACAACCGCATCTCCCGTCAGCCCGAAACCATCGTCGACGGCAATGCCGCGCTGATCGGCCTGATGTTCGCGATGATGCTGCCGCCGAGCCTGCCATGGTGGGTTATCATTACCGGGACGTTCATTGCCGTCATTATCGGGAAGCAGATCTACGGCGGCATCGGCGGG
>CAJXSB010000162.1 GCA_913060435.1 uncultured Desulfococcus sp. | reverse complement strand
GGGCATGCCGTTCCTGCTGCTGGTGGGCGCAGCCCCCAACGCCATCGCCTACGATTCGAAGCAGTTTACCACGGGAGAGTTTTTCCTCTACGGCATCCCGGCAAGCATCATCCTCATGGTGGTGACGGGCTTTGCCGTCTTTGTCCTGTGGCCGATCATGGGAATGCCGATCCGATTGTAACGGCAAGGGGCATACCGCGAATATAGCTTCCGGCAGGGTCGGGTGAACCGGCTGCCGGATGCATCAACAAGACAAGGGCGCTGCCGCGATGGATGCGGCAGCGCCCTTCGACGTTGGGAAGATGCCCCAGAAAAGGGGCGGTGTCGGATGATTTTCCGCCGATGCCCTCAGGTCCGCCGGGTGGTGATCTCCTTGACCCGCGCCTCGATGATCTTCTCTTCGTGCTTTCGCTTCTTGGCGGCGGCTTCGTCCACCTTCGCGATCAGGACATCCATGTCGCAGGGTTTCATCAGATAGTCAAAAGCCCCCAGCTTCATGCCGTCGAGGCCGGTCTCAACGGTGGCGTGGCCGGTCAGCATGATGACCTCGACCAGGGGAAACTGCATCTTGATCTGCCGCAGGGTTTCAATGCCGTCCATCTCCGGCATCTTGACATCCAGGATCACCACCTCGACCCTGCCGTCCCCATTCAATTTCTCCAGCGCCTCCTTGCCGCTGAACGCGCTCTGGATGTTCAGGTTTCGTTTCTCGAGCCGTTTGCTCATGGTTTCCACAAACGGGACCTCGTCATCCACCAGCATTACATTTGCCAAGGCCATTGCCCTATCCTCCCGGTTTGATATGGTTGAGAGCCGATATTCTCAAAAAGTTCCGGTATATCAAGACGGTGCGGTCTATCCAGGATTAGAGCAATAGCCGTGCCAATCTGAAGATGCCCGGATACTCTCCGGCCGGCGGAAAGGAATCGCTCCACCAGGGGCGCCGACGGCTTTTTTCAGATAGGATCCGTTTTTTCCGTTGGGGCGAGGTGCGGAGGGAAAGGGGGTGTCGACTTTTTTTACACGGTGTAAAAAACCGCCCCCGCAGGAAAGGCCGGGGGCGGGATGTCACGACCGCTGTTGGATCATGGCTCGATGTCGATGGTGGGAAAGAGCCCCCGGGCCTCCCCGCGGGGATAGGGCTGGATGATATTGAAGGAAATGTTCTGCCCGGTCTGGGCGTGGCCTTTGCCGGTTTCCCCGTCAAAGAAGGCGCCGTTGGCCTCCAGGATATGCTGGATCCGGTGACGGAAGGAATCCACGAAGGCCTCCCCCGAACCACGGAACCGCATATTGCCGATGGTGATCTCGTCCTTGATTTTCGAAAGCCGCTCCAGCGGAATGCTGTGGGCATCCAGATCCGCCTGGGTGCGGATGTATCCCCAGACCAGATGGTTCCCGGGAATGGTGACCGGCTCGTTCAGGTCCATGATGGTGTGGGGCATGATGACGCTCTCGTCACCCACGGTGAGGGGGCAGTCGGCTTTCCCCTGCAGGAAGGAATTGAAGCCCACGAAAACCTTTTTGCCCAGGCGGGCGTAGATGATGGTGGCGCCGTGGGCGGTGACGTTGAATCCCTCGAGGCGGGAATAACTGATGTAGCAGTTTTCCTGGGCGTTGGCCCCCTCCCCCAGCCATGCCTCCTCCAGGAACGCCCGCTGGGATACCAGCACGTTTCTGCTGATATGGTTTTTGCCTTTCCAGACGCTGTATCGGTTGATGGAGGCTCCCTGCGGCACCTCCTTGATGGGGGAGTCGAGGTTGACCACGTCATAGAGCCGCTGGAAGTCGATCTTGCGGTCTTCGGCAAAATCCATGAACATCCCCATGGCGCCCTTGCCGGGAACAAAGGCGATATACCGGGTGGACAGGACATCCTCGGGAAAGCGGTAGTCGAAATCGAAGACATCCTTGTTCCGGATCCAGATGCGGCCCGACTCCACCTCGGTATGGCTCAATTCGCCGACCTGGAGATAGGTGTAGGTGCCCACCCGGCAGTCATGGAGACTGGTGAGATCCACGGTGGCGAAGGGTTCCAGAAAAGAGCCCTCGATGGGCGACCCGTGGATGTTGGCATATGGCGCCGACGCGGAATTCTTGATCAGGAAGAGCTCGAGCTTCTCCGGATTATGGGAGTAGTTGTGGACCAGCGTCTTGATGAGAAGGCTGTCCTTGATCCAGATGACCTCGTCGTCTTCGACAGTGACGGGCATCCCGTCGACGTCGAAGACGTCGCCCTTCATCTTGAGTTCATCCCCGCGGATATCACACTTGTAGAGGATGGAGTTGTCGACTTTGCATCGCCCCAGAAAATAACTTCCGGCAAGGTTGGAGTTGCTGAAATGAAAATGAATCGGATGGTTGGACCAGATGCCGTAAAAGGCATAAAACTTGACCAGCTGGTTTTCGGGCACCAGATCGCGGAGGTAGGACCCCACATCCATGGAGAACTCCCGAAGGTTGATGTTGACCCGACTGATCACGCGATCCATCAGATTGTTGAGCTTCTTCATTCAAATCTCCTTTTGGTTATGCAGAAAATCACATCGCCGCCCATGGCGGCGGACCGAACCTTGTCGGAGGCCGGCACCGAAAACACCGCCCGCAGCAGGCTGCATTCCCGGCCGCCCGATCTCTCACGGCGCCTTCAGGCTGACCAGGGTGGCGCCCCAGCCGCCGGCATTCTCCGGGGCGTCGCCGAATCGGTCGACCAGGGGATGCCCGGCGAGGATGGCGCGGACCCGCTTTTTCAGCACCCCCCGCCCCTTGCCATGGATCACGCGCACCGAGAAGATGCCTTGTGCCAGGCACGCCTCGAAATAATCGTCGAGCAGGTCACGGACCTCCCGGGGCAGAAAGGTGTGCAGGTCCAATACATCTTCGATGGGAATCCGGACAATCTCATCGTCCATCGCCGTTTCCGCCTCCTTGCGGAAAATCATATTGATTCCCGCCGCCAGATGCCATACAGATGCTCCGGGTGCCCATGCCCGTTCCAGGGCATCCACTCCGGCAACGTCGATCCGCACCGGTTCCGGCCACCCAATATTCTTTGCAAGAGGTCTCCATGAACACCGTCGACATTCTCTTCCGCACGCTGCTTCCCTTCTTTGCCTATGCCCTGGGATCCATCCCCTGGGGTCTGGTGCTGACCCGCCGCTTCACCTCGGTGGACATCCGAAGCGCCGGAAGCGGCAATATCGGCGCTACCAATGTGCGGCGAACCGCAGGAGCGCTCCTGGGCCTGCTGACCCTGATCCTGGACATCCTGAAGGGATATCTGCCCACCGCCGCCGCTGTTGCCCTCTCCGGCGGCCCCTGGCAGGAGGCCTACGCGGCAAGCGTCGCCATGGCCGCCTTTCTGGGCCACCTCTATCCCCTGTACATGCGGGGCAGCGGCGGCGGCAAAGGGGTCGCCACCGCTGGCGGCTGCACCGCGGCCCTGTCCCCAACCGCCGCCGGCTGGGCCGTACTGGTGTTCCTGGCGCTGGTCCTCGGGACGCGCCGGGTGTCGGTGGGCTCCCTCGCCGCCGCAGCCGTTCTTCCCGCCGCCTTGTGGGCCGCCACCGGATCGGCCGTTCTCGCCGTCGCGGGCGGCCTCATGGCGGCGTGCATCATCCTCCGCCACCGGGAGAATATCCGGCGCCTCCTGTCGGGCCGGGAGCCTCGGTTGTGATCAGTGCCGAAACCCGATACTCCAGATCAGGGTAATGAGCCCCGCCAGCAGGAACTGGGACTCGGTCAGGAACTCCAGCCATACTCCCGGGCGGATATACGCCCGGCGGTGAAACGAGATGACCACCGACAGATAGATTGGGCAGAGGAGGAGGCCCAGGGCCAGCCCCGGAAGAATGCCGGATACGACCGACAGAAACATGATGACGAACAGAAAAAGCAGGGTCAGCCGCAGCAGGGCGAGGGTCGGCTTCTTTCCCAGCAGGATCGGGATCGTGTTTTTCCCAACAATCTGATCCCCCTGCATGTCCAGTATCTCGAAAAACGCGGTGCGGACAAATACGGTGCCCACGGCCCAGGCAACGGTGGGAATGGTGGCCCAGGTGATCGCACCGGTCGCGGCCAGAATGGGGAAGAGGGCCGTCACCACCCCCCAGGCGAGCGAAATCAATACGGTCTTGGAGCCGGGAATGTCCCGGATCGACCGGAATCTGGCATTCTGGATGCTTTCCGGGACGAGTTTCAGGTTGTAAGAGAGCCCCAGCAGGGTCATGATGAAAAGGAGGACAAAGGGCAGGATGCCCATGCTGGCCGCGACAAAAAGCCCGGTTCCCCCGGAAACGAGGGCCAGCAGGATCATGTTCACCTTGTGCGCCTCGAAAAAGGCGGCCATGTCCGGGTTATTGTAGCGCGCCTCCTTCAGCCCCGTCAGGTTGTTGAGGGTGTGCATCGAGAGGATGTAGAGGGCGGAAATCAGGATGTAGGGAAACGGATTTCGGACCTCCTGCAGCACCGCACAGGCATAGCAGAGGGCACCGGCGCCGACGGCGATGTAGGCGTTGGTGGCCAGGGCGAAACGCTGGAACGGTAAAAACCGCCGCTTCCAGCCCTCGTCACCCTCAAAGGGAAGCGATTCGATGATTCTGTAGATCCGCTTGATAATCCAGTTGGGGGTGGAGGCGCCGGCAGTAATCCCGATGTGCTCGGCCGATTTGAGGATCTCCATGTCCAGATCATTTTCGGTTTCGATGTGACAGGCGGGTTTGCCCGTCTCCCGGACGATCTCCACGAGGCGCTTCGTGTTTCCGCTCTCGCGGCCGCCCACGACGATCATCGCATCCACCCCCTCGGCCAGTCGCTGGGTCTCGCTCTGACGCTGTTCCGTCGATCCGCAGATGGTCTCGAACACCTTGTAATGGGGATGATTCTTCTGCGCCCACGCCTTGACCGAATCGAACAGCAGCGTGTTCTGGGTCGTCTGGGCGACGATGATCGCCTTGTCGAACGTCTCCAGGGCTTCGAGCTCGTGGATGCTGCCCACCACGTGGCCGTTGTCGCCGGCATACCCCAGCAGCCCCGCCACCTCTGGATGATCCCTGTCGCCGAGGATAATGGATGCATACCCCTCTCCGGCATGCTTCTGGATGATGGCCTGGACCTTGATGACCCGGGGGCAGGTGGCGTCGATCACGTTAAACCCTGCCTTTTCCAGACGTGCTTTGGTGTCGGGCGGCACGCCATGGGCCCGGATCAGCACCGTGCCGGATCCCTTTTCGGGGATCCCATCCAGGACGGAAATCCCCTTTTCGGCAAGCAGGCCGAGGACCTGGGGATTATGAATGAGTGGACCGAAGGTGTAGATCGGTGGGGGATAACGATGAGAGGCATTCAGCGCCATCTCTACGGCCCGCTGAACCCCCATGCAGAACCCTGCGTTTTTGGCGACAGATATCTTCATGGAATCTCCGAATGCACCTGCGAGAAAGGGAGCTTTTCTAAGAAGGGCAACGTCGAGAGCCCCGGTCCCATCTTCCCGTGCGTCTCTCTGCGTCGCGCATCATGACCGCTTCACGGCATAGTCTCCAGAAGTTGACTCAAATGCTTCTTGATCAACGCGTCAATCAGATGGGGCAGCGGTGCAGGCAGGACCCCCACCACATCGATATTCTCTTGGGAAAGGGGGATCAGGAGCTTCCTGGCGGGGCACTCCGCGACCGCCTCGGCCATTCTCGGTGTAACTTCTCCCATCATGGCATGGGCCATCACGATGGCAATGGGGCCGACGACCACCGCCATCTGCGGGACCGTTCGAACGATGGCGTTTTCACCGGATGCACCCCGATTCGCTCGGGCCTTCAGCATCTGGGCTGTTGCGATGGCGTTGGTTCCGAGGGCCGTAATATCGATGCGCTCCCCATAGCGCTCCTTGATTCTGCGGATCACCGCACTGCCGATGCCGCCTCCCTGACCGTCGACTACGCCGATGCGCATCATCCCCCCGGTGCCGCGTCCCTGCGTTCGAAGGCCTTCAGGAGCCGATCGAGATCGTCGTCATTGTAGAACTCGATCATCACCTTGCCCCGTTTGCCCCGCCGCTGAATCTGGACCTTGGTGCCCAGCCGCCGGGAAAGGTCGTCTGCAAGGCTGGCGAAATAGATCTCCTCGGAGCTCGGCTCCGGTGCCTCGGGCGCCTCCCGGACCTCCTTGAGGCGATTGACAAGGGCTTCGGTCTCCCGAACCGAAAGGTCCTTCGACACCACCAGACGGAAGACCTCCAGCTGCCGGGTCTTCGAGGAGAGCCCCAGGACCGCCTTGGCGTGCCCCATGCTGAACCGGCCCTCGGCCATGGATGCCCGGATCTCCGGGGGCAGCTGCCGGAGCCGCAGAAAATTGGCCACCGCGGACCGGCTCTTGCCGACGCGCATCGCCACCTGCTCCTGATTGAGCCCGAATTCGGCCATCAGCCGGTGGTAGGCATCCGATTCCTCGATAGGGTTCAGGTTCTCCCGCTGAATGTTCTCCACCAGAGACATCTCCAGCATGCCGGCAGGCGGGGGGGTCTTGACCACGACCGGCACCTGGGACAGGCCGGCCATCTTCGCGGCACGGAGTCGCCGCTCCCCGGCGATCAGTTCGTATCCGTCGCCGTTGTCGCAGACCACCAGCGGCTGGATGAGCCCCTGGGATTTTATGGAGAGGGAGAGATCCGCCAATTCCGAATCGGAAAACCGGCGCCGGGGCTGGTAGCGGTTCGGCCGGATCCGCCGGATGTCGCATTGAAAATAGTCCTCCGATGCAGCCGCCGGTCGCTGCAGGCCGCTCTCCGCCCGGGGAATCAGCGCCCCGAGCCCCTTGCCCAGCGCCATCTTCTTTCGCTTCTTCGGGGGCGTCGCCGCCGGCCTGTCGCCTTTCCCCTGCTGCGGGTCTCCCTTTTCAGCCATCTAATATCTCCTTCGCCAAGGAAATATAACTCTTTGCCCCCATGGAGCCGGCATCATAAAGCAGAATCGGCTTTCCAAAACTGGGCGCCTCCCCCAGCCGAACGTTGCGGGGAATGGTGGTGCTGAAGACCCGCTCCCGCCCGTTGAAATACTTCATCGCCTCTTCGGCAACCTGATGGGAGAGGTTGGTCCGCTTGTCGAACATGGTGAGCAGAATGCCCGAAATGGAAAGACCGGGATTGATGCTGTCGTTGATCAAGGCCTTCGTCTGGAGGAGCTGGCCGAGCCCCTCGAGGGCATAGAACTCGCATTGCAGTGGAATGAGCAGGGTGTCGGCCGCCGCCATGGCGTTGAGGGTGAGAAGGCTGAGGGATGGCGGACAGTCGATAATGATATAGTCATAATCATCGGCGACCCGCGACAGGAGACCCTTCAGCATCTGTTCGCGGTTCTCTTCGTTCATCATCTCCACCTCGAAACCGATCAGCTCCACACGTGCCGGCAGCACCCACAGCATCCCGATCTCCGTCTCCACGATCAGGCTGTCGGTGTCCGCCTCGCCGATCAGGCCGTGGTAGAGGGTATGCGCCAGGGAATTCTTGTCGATCCCCAATCCGGTGGTGGCATTGGCCTGGGGATCGCAGTCCACCAGAAGCGTCCGCTTCTCCGACAATGCCAGCGCGGCGGCCAGGTTAACGGCGGTGGTCGTTTTGCCGACACCGCCTTTTTGGTTGGCTATGCATATTATCTGTGTCATAGTTACGTGTCTTACCATAAATGATTATATTTGAAAAGAAATGAGCTGAAATTTGCCCATTGACATAATCCGCTGCATAAATCGGTAGTTATCCGTTCCTTCTCCCCCTGCCCAAACCCCGGTTTCCAGTGCCAGATGTCACCTTCTGCCGACAGCGGACGAATGCTTTTTCAGCTACCGGGTGCGTGCCCGGCAGCCGTCAGTGAGGATATCATGAACCGATTCAGATTCAGAAGCATTTCCGCCGTCATCATGGCCGTCATCCTCGGCCTTCAATTTTCCGCCCCCGGCCCCGCCGCCGGCATCACCATCCAGGAGGAGGAGACCCTCGGGCGCGAATTCATGAAGCTCGCCTCCCGTCGCTACCGGATTATCAACGACCCCGCCATCGCCGGGTATGTCAACGAGATCGGCCGGAGGCTCCTGGCCCAGATTCCGCCCCAGCCCTTCCAGTACCGCTTTTTCGTCATCCAGCAGGATGTGTACAACGCTTTTGCCGGACCCGCCGGACACATCTTCATCAACAGCGGGCTCATCGAAGCCATGGAGAACGAGGACGAGCTCGCCGGCATCATGGCCCATGAAATCACCCATGTCCAGGCACGCCACATCTCCCAGCGGATCGAACGTTCGTCGCGGATCCAGTGGGCTGCCCTGGCCGGCATGGTGGCCGGCATCTTCCTGGGGATGGGCGGGGCCGCCGAAGCCGGCAACGCCCTCTCCATGGGATCTGTGGCCGCAACCCAGTCGGCGGCGCTCGCCTACAGCCGCCAGGATGAAATGCAGGCCGACGAACTGGGGATCGACACCCTGTCCCGGGCCGGCTACAGCGGGGCCGCCATGCTGACCATGCTCCAGAAAATCCGCGACCAGAAATGGTTCGGACCGTCGGAGGTCCCGTCGTACCTCATGACCCACCCGGCAGTCGACGATCGGCTGGCCTACCTGGACACCTGGATCCAGGGCCATCCCGACACCGTTGCGCTCATGGGCCGTTTCTCCGCTTCCGCACCCGCCTGATCGCAGCATACGGCGATCCCGCCTCGGCCCTCCGCCAGATGACGGCCGCCATCAACGATGCACCGGAAGACCCCATGGCACTCCACGGGTACGGCATCGCCCTGGCCCGCAACAACCGGGCGGAAGAAGGGATGCGCTATGTCAGGAAGGCGCTCCAGAAATTCCCGTTCGACGCCGTTATGCTGAAGGATCTCGGGGAGATCGCCTTCATGGCTGGGCAGTACGACGCCGCCCGCAAGGCCCTGGAGGGGAGCAAAGGCATCAACCCCGACGACTTCGAGACGTATTTCCTGCTCGGCCGAACCTGGATTGAACTGGGCAACTACAGCGCCGGGGCGGCCGCCCTGAAAACGGCCCTGGAGAAGCAGCCCGGCGCCAACCGGACCCTCTACTACATCGGGGAAGCCTACGGCAAGGCGGGGCGCACGGCCGACGCCCACTATTACCTGGGAAGATACTATCACGGCCGGGGGGAGTTCAAGACCGCCGCGTTTCACCTCCGGCAGGTGATCAAACATTCCCAGGACCCCCGCCAGAAGGCCGAGGCGGAGGAGATGCTCTCCTCAGGGCGCAGGGCGGCGCCGCAGACCGAGGATAAGACCGATGAGCGCAGAAAACGCCGGAATGCTCCGCTCAGCTACGGTCAAAATGGGAAAACTGCATGGTAAAGGTCCCCCGCCCCTGGGTGGCCGAACGGAGGCTGGTCGAGTAGCCGAACATCTGGGCCAGCGGCACGACGGCCTTGA
>CAJXSB010000161.1 GCA_913060435.1 uncultured Desulfococcus sp. | reverse complement strand
GCCGTACGGCGGATGGTCAAGGACCATCAGATGACCTTCTACACGGCATGGCCCCAGCACGGCTTCCAGGGTCACATCCGCGACCTCTCCCCCATGGGCATGCAGATGGACACCCGGGAGTCGCTGCAACCGTCCCAGGTCATCAAGATCGAGTGCAGGGTTCTTGAGGCGACGGCCGAGGTCGTCCACTCCCGCACTACGGCCGAAGGCGGCGAGCAGCGCTGCATCGCCGGCGTCCGGTTCTGCACCCTCTGGTTTCAGCGCCCCATCGGCACCTTCCTGTCGATCACCGCCTGAGACCAAAAGCATCCTGCCGGGCCTGCCCCTGCCGGACGGCGCCGAAAGGGTTCAATGGCCGGCGTCATGCACGCGGCGGATGGTTTCGACGAGTACTTCCGGAGAGCCGGTTTTGGTCAGATACGCGTTGGCGCCGGCATCGAACATCTTCTGGCGGGAATTGCGGTCATTGTGCATGCTCAGCCCGATGATGCCAATGCCGGGATGGTGCTCCGAAATCTCTGCGGTGGCCTGGATGCCGTCAACTTCGGGCATGCTGACATCCATGAGGATGATATCCGGCTTCAGCCGGGCCGCCAGCTCGATCGCCTCTCGCCCGTCGGCCGCCTGCCCCACGACGGTGATCCACGGGTAGCTGTGCACCAGCTTGGCCAGGGCCTCGCGCATCAGCTGGTGATCGTCGACCATGAGGATGCGAATCGGCGCCGGGCCATCCAAGGGCGCGGCGGCAGCACCCGTGTCCGCCCCGGGAGCATCCCCAGCCGCATCCCCGGCCGGCGGATGCAGGTCCCTGCGATTCGGAAAAAGACGCTTGGGCACCGTCAGTCGGACGCGGCATCCGCCGCCCGGACGCGCGTCGACCGCCATGGCGCCGCCCAGAAAGGTCATGCGGTCTTCGATGTGGTAAAGACCGAAGCCGCCGCCGGTCTGGCTCGAGCGAATCCGCGCGTAATCGAAGCCGCGGCCGACATCGGCCACCTCGATATGTATCATCCCGTCCCGGGAGTCGATGTCCACGATCGCCGAGGCGACGCCGGCATGTTTGACCACATTGAAGAGGAGCTCCTTGACGGCGCGGTAGAGTATCGAGGCAAGGGAATGCGATGCCGGCGCTGCGCCCGGCGCCGTCCGCAGTATCACCTCGAGCCCATGCTTGGCCTTCATGTCGTTGGCGAGAATCTCCAGCGCGGAAAACAGCCCGTCCCGGTTGAGGGCCGGCGGGCTCAACTCGTAGGAAAAATTCCTGGATTTGTTGATGCACTCGCCGATGAGCTGCTCCAGAAACGCCAGTCTTTCCCGGACCGGATCTTCGGCCGTGTCCTTGCCCATCAGGTTGAGCTCTATCTTGATGTAGGCGAGCTGCTGCTGGAAATCGTCGTGCAGAATCGAGGCAATATTCTGGCGTTCGCGGTCCTCTGCCTCCGCCAGGTCGAGCGCGAGCTTCTGCAGCTGCCGATTGCGCTTTTCCAGCTCGAGCGTTCGATCGTTGATGCGTCGTTCGAGGCTCTCATTGAGCATGCAGAATTTTTCCTCCGCCTCTTTTGCATCGCTGATATCCCGTTGAATCCCGAGGAAGCGGCGGGGACGATTATCCTTGTCCCATTCCACGCACTCGCCGGCAAACCAGATCCATTTCCATCCACCGGAACTGGTCCTGATCCGGTATTCCAGTTCGTATCGCGGTGCCTTCCCGCCAAGATAATCGTTGAGTGCCTTTCTGAAAAGCGGCCTGCTGTCCACATGGACACGCTCCAGCCATGAGCCGAAATCAATGGGCTCCCCCCCGGGGTCCAGGCCTGTCATTTTCATCCAGTGTCCATCGAAATAGATCTCTCCGCTGTCCGGCATCCATTCCCATAGACTGGACCCGGAGCCGCTCAGGGAAAGGCGCAGCCGTTCTTCGCTTTTCTTCAGGGCCGCCTCCGCTTCCCTTTTTTCCAGAGACTGCTGGGCAATGTCGGTGATAAATCCGACCAGGGCCTTGTTGTATTCAAGGATGTAGTCCACTTTTTCGCGGGTGAAGACCGGCACCTGGTCCAGCGCCGCAAGGTATTCGTCGCGGTCAAAACCGAATGTTTCGGCCTGCCGGATAAAGAACGCCCGCTCCGGCATCTCCCCTTCATAAAAAAACTGCCCGAGGAACATCGTCGCCAGGTGACGCCCGGCCACGAGGATCGGGATGCCGATATCCCAGAGACCGTTCTGGCATTTGTACCCGGTCGCCTCTCCCTCCATGAGATTGTCCTTGATGTAGTTGTCGCTGGCATGGCATCGCTTCCGGGTTTCCGGGTTGGCGCGGTGAAATCGGGTGCAGATCTTCTGCCACCCCGCCCCCACCAGAATCACTCCGTCAGCAGCGTCGATGATGCCGATCGGCATCCCCGCCGCCAGATAATGCGCATCGGCCATCTTCTGCACCGAAGACAGGGACAGCAGGTCCGAAAGCCGAAATGTATCCATTGGCCATCCTCCCTCAATAAAACGGCGACTCAAGCAAAAGAGACGCTTCCCGGAAGGCCGTCATCCTCTTTTCCGTTCCGGCGGTTCAATTGGCGTATCAGCGGTTTTTCGGAATATCGGAGCGCTTCAGAATCGTCACAGCAGAGCCAACGGGACGGATTTACTCATGGGAAATCCAGGATGATGCATGCATCCGAACAGCTTGTTCTGCTTATTATATTTTGGGATGTTTGTAAATCCCCGTGCAGGATTCGCGTGGCGCTTGGCGTGGATGCGGCGCCGGTTGGGGCTCCTTCCGGGGGTGGGGATGAAAAACAGCGCGGCCCATGGATTATTGCACTGCAGCAGACATGCCGCCGTGGAAACAGGCGTACTGCTCCGGCGTCATCACCTCTTCCACGGCATGCCATTCGAGATCGGCTCCGCCGGAGGCTATAGCAGCCCGTATGCCCGGCGCCGCCAGGTCCATCTCCCGGCCTGTCTCCAGGGCCAGCAGATGCTCGAGCCGCTGCCGCGTCAGGGGCGACCGGCCGGCGGCGACGACATCAGCGCCTTCAAGATCGCCGGGAACGATCTCCAGCCCGGCCCTGCCCGATGGCAGAAAGATGGCGCCGGTGGCAAAATCGACCCCGAAGGCCACGGCACCGGGCACGATGAAGAACAGCAGGCCGATGCCGTCGAGCACTGCAACACCGGCGTCGATCCGGCCGGACCGCTGTCCCCGCCGCTCCGGGTAGAGAATCGTTCCACAGGATACGGTCCCGGCCAGAAGGGCCAGCATCACCACCAGGGTTGTCCATCGCCGCCACATGTCTCATCTCCTCGTCTGTTCGATTCTGGTGACCCGGACCGCCTTGCACGCCCCCGGACCGATCCCCCGGCTGGAGGAATGCTCGACTGATGCAGACTCCAATGGCACCGGAATGGTCCGGAGGTCAAGGTATAATGTCACATGAAACCCACATCCAAAAGCGAGTGACCGTTGACAGAAGCCCCCAGAAATGGAATGATTAAAATATAAACCACTGAACTGAATATTGGATTGTCCCCCAAAGGAGACCCTATTGGCCACCAATTATGTCCTGATCGATTTTGAGAACATCCAGCCCAAAAACCTCGACATTCTGAGGAAACACCCTTTCCAGATCCTGGTCTTCGTGGGTGCGAGCCAGTCCAAGGTGCCCTTCGATCTCGCCATGGCGATGCAGGCGCTTGGCGAAAACGCCAAATACATCAAAATCGCCGGCAACGGCAAAAACGCCCTCGACTTCCACATCGCCTTCTATATCGGGCAACTCTCGCTACAGGATCCGGATGCCTATTTCCACATCATCTCGAGAGACACGGGGTTCGACCCGCTGATCAAGCACCTCAAATCCCGGAAAATCAAGATCCAGCGGGAGAAGGATCTGGCCGAAATCCCCGTCCTTCGCATGTCCGCCGCCACCTCCAGCGATGAGAAGATCGCTGCGATCATCAAAAACCTCGTAGGCCGGGGCCCGTCGCGGCCGAGAAAGGTCAAGACCCTGGCCAACACCATCAACAACCTCTTCACCCAGAAGCTGAACGAAAGCGAGCTCACCGCCCTGATCGAAGAGCTGCGGAAGCGCAAATACATCGTGATCAATCAGGGCAACGTCTCCTATAAGCTGCCGAAATAGCCCGGCGGTCCTTCAAAAACACGCACCCATTTGATTTAAGTCAAAGCAATGCCCATTCTTATCTGGTAGAACCCCTGTCATGGATGCAATCCCGTTCCTACAGAATCGAAGCCGTTGGCGCAGAACCTTCCGCGCCGGGGCCATGCCACAAGGAGGAAAACGTCATGAAATGTCCGGGACAGGATACCCAATACTGGAAAGAAGACGCCATATACGAGGTGAAATGCCCTGAATGCGGCGGGGACGTGGAGTTCTTCAAGGACGACTCGGCCCGGAAGTGCGAGCACTGCGGGCACCGGTTCCCCAACCCGAAGATGGACTTCGGGTGCGCGGCCTACTGCAAATACGCCAAGCAGTGCATCGGCGACCTCGCTCCCGAGCTGCTGGCCCAGCGGGACAGCCTGCTAAAGGACCGGGTGGCCGTGGAGATGAAGCGGTATTTCAAGACGGACTTCAAACGGATCGGGCATGCCACCCGGGTGGCGCGGTACGCCGAAGCCATCGGAAAGGAGGAGGGCGCGGACATCGCCGTCATCATGTCGGCAGCCTACCTCCACGACATCGGGATCCACGAGGCCGAAAGGCGGCACGGGAGCACGGCGGCCGTCCACCAGGAGGCCGAAGGCCCGCCCATCGCCCGGTCGATCCTGGAAAAACTGGGTGCCAATGCCGGAATGATCGACGAGGTCTGCGACATCGTGGGGCACCACCACCACCCCCGTGACGAGGAGACCCTCAACTTCAAGGTCGTCTATGACGCCGACCTCATCGAGAACCTCTCGGAGCAGCAGAAGAAGGCGGCCTTTTCCGAGGAGAAGCTCGCCCGCCTCCTGGAGACCGCCTTCCTGACCCCCAGCGGGCGGAAAGAGGCCCGCCGGGTCCTTTCTGCCAACTGATTCAGGCGGATTTATCCCCGCCCTCCGCTCTGCCCTCGCGCCGGGCCTGCGCCAGGGACGCCCGGATGAAGGAGGTGAAGAGCGGGTGGGGCGACATGGGCTTGGACTTGAACTCGGGGTGGAACTGGCATCCCAGGAACCAGGGATGCTCCTTGAGTTCGACGATCTCCACCAGCTTTCCCTCGGGGTAGATGCCGCTGATCACCAGCCCGCTCTCCACCAGCCGGTCGAAGTAGGCGTTGTTGAACTCGTACCGGTGGCGGTGGCGCTCCGAGATCATCTCCTGCCCGTAGGCCGCAGCAGCCAGGGTGTCCTTCTCCAGGCGGCATGGGTAGGCGCCCAGGCGCATGGTGCCGCCCTTGTCCGAGTCGACATCCCGGGTCTGAACCGTTCCCGTCTTCTCGTCGTACCACTCCCGCATCAGGTAGATCACCGGATCCGGCGTTTCCTTGTCGAATTCCGAGCTGTGGGCGCCCGTCATGCCGGCCACGTTTCGGGCGAACTCGATCACGGCGATCTGCATGCCGAGGCAGATGCCGAAATAGGGAACCTTCTGGGTCCGTGCATGGTGCGCCGCCAGGATCTTCCCCTCGATCCCCCGTGGCCCGAACCCACCGGGCACGAGGATGCCGTCGGCCCCGGCCAGCTTCCGGGCGCAGTTTTCCGGCGTGATGGTCTCCGAATCCACGAAGGCGAGCCGGACCCTGGCACTGTTGGGAACGCCGCCGTGGTAGAGGGCCTCGTTGAGGCTCTTGTAGGATTCGGTGAGGTCTACGTACTTGCCCACGATGGCGATGGTCACCTCGTGGGCCGGCGACTTGTAGCGCCGGACAAACTCCTCCCACGCCTCGAGCCGGGGCGCCCGTGTCCAGATGCGAAGGGTCTCCATGATCCGGTCGTCAAGGCCCTCGTCATGGAAGCCGAGGGGGACCTCGTAGATGCAGTCGACATCCTTGGCCGTGATGACCATGTTCTTGTCCACGTTGCAGAACAGGGCGATCTTGGATTTGATGCCGTCGTCGAGGGCGGTGGCGGTCCGGCAGAGGAGAATATTGGGCTGGATGCCGATGGATCGAAGCTCCTTGACGCTGTGCTGGGTCGGCTTGGTCTTGACCTCCCCCGCCGTGGCGATGTAGGGCACCAGGGTGAGGTGGATATAGCAGACATTCTCCGAACCGGCGTCGGCCTTGAACTGCCGGATCGCCTCCAGAAATGGGAGGCTCTCGATGTCCCCGATGGTGCCGCCGATCTCGACGATGACGACGTCGACGCCGTCGGCCGCCATCCGGATGCTCTCCTTGATCTCGTCGGTGATATGCGGGATGACCTGGACCGTACCGCCCAGGTAGTCGCCCCGCCGCTCCTTGTTGATGACCGAGTGGTAGATGCGGCCGCTGGTGAAATTGTTCTTCTTGCCCATCACCGCACTGGTGAACCGCTCGTAGTGCCCCAGGTCCAGGTCGGTCTCCGCACCGTCGTCGGTCACGAACACCTCGCCGTGCTGGAAGGGGTTCATGGTTCCCGGGTCAACGTTGATGTAGGGGTCGAGCTTCTGGATGGTGACCCGGAGCCCCCGGCTCTCCAGGAGCGCACCGATGGCGGCCGAAGCCAGCCCCTTTCCCAGCGACGACAGAACGCCGCCCGTTACAAAAATGTATTTTGTTGCACACGCCATGATTTCCTCTTCAGGTTTGCTTCACAATGAGAAACCAGGTTTCAGAATCAAACCTGGTTTCTCGGGTTGCACTTGCCGGCCGCGGGCGGCCGGCATAACAGGTATTCAGGGTGAACCGCCGCGGGGCGGGAGATGCGGCTACTCCGTCACGAAGATGCTCTTGGTGAACAAAGCGCCCTCTCCCAGCGCCTCCTCGATCCGGATGAGCTGGTTGTACTTGGCGATCCGGTCGGTTCGGGAGAGAGAGCCGGTCTTGATCTGTCCGGCGTTGACCGCCACCGCCAGGTCGGCGATGAAGGTGTCTTCGGTCTCGCCGCTGCGGTGGGAAATGACGGTGGTGTAGCCGGCCTGGTTGGCCATGGCGATGGCGTCCAGGGTCTCGGATACGGTGCCGATCTGGTTCAGCTTGATCAGGATCGAGTTGGCGATGCCGTTGTCGATGCCGTCGCTGAAGATGCCGGGGTTGGTGACGAAGACGTCGTCGCCCACCAGCTGGACCCCCATGCCGAGGGTCTCGGTCATCTTGGCCCACCCGTCCCAGTCCTCCTCGGCCAGGCCGTCCTCGATGGAGAGAACCGGATAGTTGGCCACCAGCTCGCCGTAGTAGTCGACCATATCATCGGCGGAGAGCTTCCTGCCCTCGGAGGCGAGGTGGTATTTGCCCTCCTTGAAGAACTCGCTTGCGGCGGCGTCAAGGGCGATGCCGATGTCGCTGCCCGCGGTGTAGCCCGCCGCATCGATGGCCTTGAGAATGTATTTGACCGCCTCCTCGTTCGACTTCAAATCCGGCGCAAAACCGCCCTCGTCGCCCACGGCGGTATTGAGCCCCTCGGCCTTGAGGATTTTTTTGAGGTTGTGGAAGGTCTCCGCACCCATGCGGACCGCCTCGGAAATGCTGTCGGCGCCGAAGGGGATGATCATGAACTCCTGGATGTCGAGGTTGTTGGCGGCATGGGCCCCGCCATTGACGACATTCATCATGGGAACCGGGAGAAAGCGCGCGTTGACGCCGCCAAGGTAGCGGTAGAGCTCCAGCCCGTAGGCCTGGGCCGCGGCGCGGGCCGCCGCCATGGAGACGCCGAGGATCGCATTGGCGCCGAGCTTCGACTTGTTGGTGGATCCGTCCATCTCGATCATCCGCTGGTCGAGGCCATACTGGTCGGATGCGTCCATCCCCTGGACGGCCGGACCGATCTCGGTGATGACGTTGTGGACCGCCTTGCTGACGCCCTTGCCCAGATAACGCTCTGTTTCACCGTCCCGAAGCTCCAGGGCCTCCCGGGTGCCCGTCGAAGCGCCCGAGGGCACCATGGCCCGGCCGATGGCGCCGCAGGCCAGCTCCACGTCAACCTCAACCGTGGGATTCCCCCGGGAATCCAGCACCTCTCTCGCCTTCACCTCAAAGATCTCGGTCATGTTTCTCCCCCCTATAACCTCTTTTTATGGATGGATTTTTTAATATGCGTGACTTGATGTCAGCCGTCAGGATCTGAACACGGCTGGAAACAAAATCATAGATTTGTACTCCGCCCGGCAGGTGATGTCAAGCAGCGGTTCGGCTCTGATTTTAATTTGACAAAAAGCAGGTACATGGTAGTCTTCCCGGACCACGGTCATCCGTGCAGCGTTCTGTTCAACCGCAACATACCAGCACCAGCGAGGATGCACGCAACATGCAGAAAAAGGATTTGTATTCCCAATCCCACCTGATCGTCTCGGCCGTTCGGGTCCTCTCCCACACCCGGGTCGAAGCGCCATCGGTCGAAGATGTCTGCGGGCTCTTGACCTTTTCCCTCGAGCAGGGCCACCTGCTCTGCAAGAAACTCCACGACATGAATATCATCGAGATGGTCGAGGGGCCCTTCGGCCTTCGCATCTTCGTCCGCGACCACCTCAAGATCGAGGAGCTCCCCCGGGACGAGACCACCGCATCGCTCCAGGCGGAAGTGGAGAAATTCCAGTCGAGCCGGAAGGACTTCAAGGACCAGATCGAAAAGTTCCAGTCGCGCAAGGAGCAGGAGAAGAAAGAGCTCTTTGCCAAAATCGAGGAAAAACTAAAAAAGAAGCAGACCAAATAGCCGCCCGGATCTCCCGCACGGCCCATGGCCCCGTCCGCCCCGAACCGCCCGACCGGACGCAGGATCCGCCCCTGCTGCCGCGCCTTATGTACCGCAGCGCCCGATTCTCATAAGCAAAGACCGCTGCCGTCCATCGAAAAAACAAAACCCGGAGATTGCCTCATTTATCGCAGAACCGGCCGTCGTCCCGGGCCTCTTCGGAACGGTGGGCCTGCTGCTCGAGCCAGCCGGTCCGCTCAACCTCCCGGGTGTCGAATTTCGGAACATAGGGCTTGATGTCGAGGAGCGGGGTGCCGTCCACGATGTCCAGCTCGCGGATGAAGAGGCGGCTACCCTCCACCCGGAGAAGGCGCACCACCGAGAGGCCGATGGGGTTGGGCCGGGCCGGCGCCCGGGTGGAGAACAGCCCATGCTCGGCATTGTCGAGAAAGGGCTTGACCGTCAGACGGGCTTTCCCGGCGAGGTGGCAGTGATACAGCAGGATGAGATGGGAAAATCCCTCAAGGTCCCGAAGCCCCTCGCCGTATTCGGGATAGACTTCGACCTCGGCACAGTGCTCCACGCCGCCGGGCGGCTGAATCGGGGTGCCTTCGGGCGCCTTGAAGGGTGTGTGGATGATCCCGATGGGATGGTATTGAATGACGTCCATGGGCATGGGCTCCTTTTGGCATCGGCTT
>CAJXSB010000160.1 GCA_913060435.1 uncultured Desulfococcus sp. | reverse complement strand
CCACCGCCGCCTGACCGAAGGCCGCACTCCGGACCACATTGGCCGTCTTGCGGCCCACGCCCGGCAGCGTAACCAGATCCTCCAGGCGTTCGGGGACGCTTCCGCCGAAACGGCCCACCAGGTCGCCGGCGCAGGCCTTGATGTTCTTGGCCTTGTTGTGGAAGAAGCCCGTGGACCGGATAAGCCCTTCAACGGTCCGGATGGGGGCCTCCGCCAGTGCCGCGGGCGTTGGAAATGCCCGGAAGAGCGCCGGCGTCACGCCGTTGACCTGCCGGTCGGTGCACTGGGCGGACAAAATGGTCGAAATCAGCAGTTCGTAGGGATTCCGGTGGCGGAGCTGTGTCTTGACATCCGGATAGGCGGTCCTTAGTTTGTCACATATCTTTTGAATATTTCTATTATTTTTCATTGTTATTTCAATTGGTTACTTCAAATACACCATTGCCCCCGAAAGAGGGGCGCAACTGCATGCCACGGGAAGGTCTATGTAGCATGGTTTTGGAACAAATAAAAGTCCGCGCCCTGGGGCTCTGTTCGGGCGGCCTCGACAGCATCCTCTCCGCGCTGGTACTTCGGGAGCAGGGCATCGACGTGGCTTGGGTCAGCTTTGAAACCCCGTTCTTTACCGCGGACAAAGCCCGGAAAGCCGCCCGGATGACCGGGGTTCCCCTGACGGTCCGGGACATCACGCCGATTTACATGGAGATGCTCCAGAACCCCCCCTGCGGATACGGACAGAACATGAACCCGTGTCTCGACTGCCATGCCCTCATGTTTCGCCTGGCCGGAGAAATGATGACGGCGGAGGGGTTTGACTTTCTGTTCAGCGGCGAGGTCATGGGGCAGCGCCCCATGTCCCAGACCCGGCATTCCCTGCGGTATGTGGAAAAGAACTCCGGTTATGAGGGGTATATCGTACGGCCCCTCAGCATTCAGCGGCTGCCGGAAACCATCCCGGAGAAGCGGGGCTGGATCCGGCGGGAGGCGTTGTACGGATTTGCCGGACGCTCCCGCAAGCCCCAGATCGCCCTGGCAAAGCGGCTCCATGTCACCGACTACCCCAATCCAGGAGGCGGATGCCTCCTGACGGACAAGAACTACTGCACCCGTCTGAAGGACCTCTTCGACCAGCCGGAACCCTATGCCACGGCGGACCTCCACCTGCTCCGCTACGGACGCCATTTCCGGCTCAACCCTCATGTCAAGGTGATCGTCGGCCGGGATCAGCATGATAATGAAGCGCTGCAGCGCCATTACGACCGGCAGCGGCACATTTTTATCAAAACCCCGGAGGTGCCCGGCCCCGTCGTCCTGGTCGCCGGCACACCTTCGGCAGCGGACTGCCGGACGGCGGCCGACATCTGCATCGGCTACAGCAGGAGGCCCGCCGACACCGAGACAATGGTCCGGATTACCGCAGATGACGGTACGGAAACGCTTTGCAGCAGGGGGATGCCGCGCGAAGCGGCGAGCCGGTTCCTCATTTAGTCCGGAGGCGTTCCGCGGGGCGGCTCGGATCCGTTTTTCCTTGACTTGGATAGCGGAATTACTTAGTTTAATTAATGGTATTTAGCCCATTAATCCACTTGCAGATACACCTGCGCACACCAGAAACCCCAAACGGTAAAAGGGTATTCATCGAATGAGCTGGGATTGGGAAAAACTAAAAGAACAGCAGCAGCGGCGAAGCGACGGCCCGCCCAAAATGGATGATCTGCTGAAAAAACTGAACACCCTCAAGATTCCGGGCGGGCCGGTGATCATCGTCGTGATCCTGGCGGTGCTCCTGGCTTCGACCATGTTCTACACGGTCAAGCCCAGCGAGGTCGGCGTTATTCAGCGATTCGGCCGCTATGTCCGCACCACGCAGCCCGGGCTTCACTTCAAGATGCCGCTGGGCATTGAATCCGTCCGAAAGGTCAACGTCCGGCTGGTCAAGACCGAGGAATTCGGATCGAGCTCCCCGGGAAGCATGTCGCGATTCACCGGCGGCGGCAGCAACGTCACCCTGATGCTGACGGGAGATCTGAACGTTGCGGTGGTCCCCTGGATTGTTCAGTATCGGATCAAAGACCCCTACAACTACCTCTTCAAGGTGCAGGACGTGCAGCGGCTGCTGCGGGACCTGTCCGAAGCGACCATGCGTCTGGTGGTGGGCGACCGCAGCCTCGACGATATCATCAGCAAGCGGGATGAAATCGCCGTCTCCGCCCAGGAGGCACTCCAGCGGGAGCTGGATCAGGCCGAGACCGGGATCCAGGTGGTCACCGTGGAGATGAAGAAGACCGATGTCCCCGAGCCGGTGCAGCCCTCCCTCAACGAGGTCAACCAGGCGACCCAGGAGAAGGAGCAGCTGATCTACCAGGCCAAGGAGGACTACAACAAGGCCATCCCGGCAGCCAGGGGCGAGGCGGAGCGGACCATCCGTGCATCGGAAGGCTACGCCCTCGACCGCGTCAACCGGGCCAAGGGTGATGCCTCCCGCTTTTCGGCGCTCTACGCCGAATATGCCAAAGCCAAGGATATCACCCGGCGTCGGCTCTACCTGGAAACCCTGAATGAACTCTACCCCAAGCTGCAGCAGAAGTACATTGTCGACGCCGACCAGAAAAACCTGCTGCCGCTTCTCAACCTCGGAAAACAGGATGGTGTGGCAAAATGAATTACAGGAATTTCATCGTAGGCGGTGTCATCGCTTTGGCCATGCTCGTCTTCGCTTCGGCATATGTGGTCGATGAGAGCGAACAGGTCGTGATCACCCGCTTTGGAAAGATTATCGGCGAGGCCAAGACCACGCCCGGACTCAAGCTCAAGGTGCCATTCATCGACCAGGCCACTTTCTTTCCCAAGATCCTCCTGCAGTGGGACGGCGATCCGGGACAGATCCCCACCAAGGAAAAAACCTATATCTGGGTGGACGCCTTTGCACGATGGAAAATCGTCGACCCCATCAAATTCCTGCAGACCGTGACCGATGTCTTTAACGCCAACGGGCGGCTCAACGACATCATCGATCCCGCGGTCCGGAACGCCATCACCTCCCACCGGCTGATCGAGGCGGTGCGGACGAGCAACCGGCCCCTCTCTTTCCTCGACCTCGGCTGGCAGGAGGAGGAGAGCGAGGAGAACAGGAAGCGGAAGCAGGCCAAAATCAATATCGGCCGCCGGAAGCTGATCGAGGGCATCCTGAAGCAGGCGCAGCCCAAGGTCGACAAATTCGGGATCGAGCTGGTGGATGTCCAGATCAAGCGGATCGACTATGTCGACACCGTCCGGAACTCGGTCTATAATCGGATGATCGCCGAGCGGAAGCAGATTGCCGAGAAGATCCGCTCCGAAGGCAAGGGGGAGGCCCAGAAAATCCGCGGCCAGAAAGAGCGGGAGCTGAAGCGGATCACCTCCGAGGCCTATAAGGCTGCAGAAGAGATCAAGGGCGCCGCGGATGCCGAAGCCACCAAGCTATACGCGGATGCCTTCAGCGTCGATCCCGATTTCTATTCCTTCGTGAAAACCCTTGAGGTTTACGGCAATGCCCTTGACCAGAACAGTTCGCTGGTGATGTCGACCGATTCCGATTTCTTTCAATACCTCAAGCGGTACACCGAATCCATAACGCCATAAAAGAGACCCTAAAAAAAATGGAAAAAGCACCCGAAAGATTCTCTGGGTGCTTTTTCCATCGGTATCGAAGCGCAACCGGCAGCGGCTATTTGCCTTTTCTCCGCTGATGCCGCGTGCGTGCTAGCAGTTTTCGGTGCTTATGTTTGCGCATTTTTTTTCGACGTTTTTTGATGACGCTGCCCAACTGATCACCCCCTATCCGGTTATTTTTTTGTCGTAAACGGTTTTTGTTATCATTTATCGACACCGTGTGTCCACAATTTTATCAGATTTTTGCAAGGCTTTCTCCAATGACGAACCGTTGCTCCGCCGAAGCCCCATCGGATATCCCTCCCCGTATCATGTTCAATGACGAGGAACTGCAGCTCGTCAACGACACCGTCTCCACGGCGGAGGACCTCGTCAGCGACTTTTATAAGATGTCCGCATCGCAGTGGCAGCGGCTGAAATACGATATCAAGACCCTCCGCCACCTGCAGGAAGGCGAGGTCGTTCATGGCCCGTTTGCACAGGTGATCCGGTATGAGGCCAAACGAAAGGATGCTGCTCTGGGCTCCGCCGCCTATGACTTCTACAAGATCTGCCTGCAGGACCACGCTATTCTGGGAGCGATCCGCCAACACCCCGAACTTCGGTTATTCCCCTTCTGCCTCTATATCGTCGCCCACGAGCTCATCCACGTCGTCCGGTTCGGCAGATTCCTGCAGCGCTTCGACGCTTCGGAGGAAGAGAAGATGGCCGAGGAAGTCCGTGTGCACCAGAGCACCCGAGACATCCTGGAGCCGGTTCAGATTCCCGGCAAAACGGCGGTCTTTCGCTTCTATCAGCAGTGGTGCCGCAACTGCGACTCCCTTGAAACGCTCCGATAGCCTCCCGTTTTCCGCCCTCCCGAAAAAATCATCAACCAGAATCTTGACAAGCCTCAAACATGCCCTATATTTGGCATGCTTCAGCGCAACGAGGTGTTTTTCGTAAACTTTTGGAGCAAACAGAACAGAGGAGAATAGGTCGAAATGCCAATCTACGAGTACAAGTGCGAGCAATGTGGAAATGTCGAGGAGGCGCTGCAGAGAATTTCTGACGATCCGCTGACCACGTGTGAACACTGTTCGGGAAAGCTGCACAAGCTGATTTCCCACAGCACGTTCCATCTGAAAGGCTCGGGATGGTACGTGACGGATTACGCCAACAAAAATACGTCCGACACTCCGTCGGAATCCCCCAAGGCGAAGACGAGCGACGCCAAGTCATCCGCAGCAGACGGATCCAAGACCACCACCTCGGAAACATCCGCTTAAATTCCGGTTGTGAGCGCTTTCCCATGGCAGCAAAAACTGCCGTTGTAGTGGTATGCCTGATCAACCGCCAGTGGTCAGAATCCGTCGGAAAAAAATTTCGCGGAACATTCTTTACAACATAAAATATATGCTTATCGTTTTCAAAAAAAATTGGGAAGCGATATGTCATTGCTGCTTCAGAGCATACCAACAGCTCTTTATCATTAAATAAAAATAAACCCATTACCAAAATCAAAGGAGAAAGAAAGATGAAGTTGAGACCCCTGCAGGATCGAATTCTGGTTCAGCGTGTTGAGGAAGAAAACAAGACCAAGGGCGGCATCATTATTCCGGACACGGCCAAAGAGAAGCCCGCCGAGGGCAAAATTGTTGCCGTCGGCAACGGCAAGGTTGCTGATGACGGTCAGCGCATCGCCCTGGAGGTGAAGGTGGGCGACCGGGTGCTCTTCGGGAAATACTCCGGTACCGAAGTCAAGGTCGAAGGGGAGGAGTACCTGATCATGCGCGAAGATGATGTCCTCGGCATCATCGAATAATCCGCCGGCGAAATCAGACCCTAGTTCACGAAACAAATGCGAAACGCGTCAATTCAAGATATATGGAGGTAGTTGAAAGATGGCCAAAGACATCAAATATGATATGAAAGCCCGGGAAGCAATGCTCAAAGGTGTTCAAACGCTTGCCGATGCGGTTGTGGTAACCCTCGGCCCCAAGGGCAGAAATGTCGTTATCGATAAATCCTGGGGTTCCCCCACCGTCACCAAGGACGGCGTCACCGTTGCCAAAGAGATCGAGCTGGAGAACAAGTTCGAGAATATGGGCGCCCAGATGGTCAAGGAAGTCGCCAGCAAGACCAGCGACATGGCGGGCGACGGCACCACCACCGCCACCGTCCTGGCCCGTGCCATCTACGAAGAGGGGCAGAAGCTCGTCGCCGCCGGCAACAACCCGATGTCCATCAAGCGCGGCATCGACAAGGCTGTCGAGGCCGCCGTCAAAGAGCTCCACAACATGAGCAAACCGACCAAGGATCAGCGTGAGATCGCCCAGGTCGGCACCATCTCCGCCAACAACGACGAGACCATCGGCAACATCATCGCCGAGGCCATGAACAAGGTCGGCAAGGAAGGCGTCATCACCGTCGAAGAAGCCAAGAGTATGGAGACCACCCTCGACGTGGTCGAGGGTATGCAGTTCGACCGCGGCTACCTCTCCCCCTATTTCGTCACCGACTCCGAAAAAATGGTCGTCTCCCTGGAGGAGCCCTTTATCCTCATCAACGAGAAGAAGATCAGCAACATGAAGGACCTGCTGCCGGTTCTCGAGCAGGTCGCCAAGATGGGCCGCCCGCTCATGATCATCGCTGAAGACGTCGACGGCGAAGCCCTGGCCACCCTCGTGGTCAACAAGCTGCGTGGCACCCTGCAGGTTGCGGCCGTCAAGGCGCCTGGATTCGGTGACCGCAGAAAAGCGATGCTGGAAGACATCGCCATCCTGACCGGCGGCCAGGTCGTCTCCGAAGATATCGGCGTCAAGCTCGAAAACATCACCATCAACGATCTGGGCAAAGCCAAGCGCGTCAGCATCGACAAGGACAACACCACCATCGTCGACGGCGCCGGCGCCCGTGACGCCCTGGAAGGCCGGGTCAAGCAGATCCGCGCCCAGATTGACGAGACCACCTCGGACTACGACCGTGAAAAGCTGCAGGAACGTCTGGCCAAACTGATCGGCGGCGTTGCCGTGATCAATGTCGGCGCTGCAACCGAGACCGAGATGAAAGAGAAGAAGGCCCGCGTCGAGGATGCCCTGAACGCTACCCGCGCTGCGGTGGAGGAAGGCATCGTCCCCGGCGGCGGCGTCGCCCTGGTCCGCTGTCTGGCGGCCCTCGAGAAGCTCGAGGTCACCGGCGGCGAGAAGCTGGGCGTCAAGGTGGTCATGCGGGCCATCGAAGAGCCGCTCCGCCAGATCGCCAACAATGCCGGTCTGGAAGGCTCCGTGGTGATCGACAAGGTCAAGCACAGCGAAGGCGCCATGGGCTTCAATGCCGCGACCGACGTCTATGAAGACCTGATCGCCGCTGGCGTCATCGACCCGACCAAGGTGACCCGCTATGCACTGCAGAATGCGGGCAGCGTCGCCTCCCTGATGCTGACCACCGAGGCCATGGTCGCCGAAAAACCCGAAGAGAAGAACGACGTGCCCGGCGGCATGCCCGGCGGCGGCATGGGCGGCATGGGCGGCATGGGCGGCATGGGCGGCATGATGTAAGCCCCCTCCCCTCCGCTGCTTTACGCAAACACAAGCCCCTGCATCCGGCCCTGGATGCAGGGGCTTTTTTCGTCCGCCTGCCCCTTTTTCTCGACGATCCCTCCCAAAGCCCTGCGCAGCTTTCGACGCTCCCTCCCTATGCCCTGGGATGGATGTCCATTTTTTTCAGCGCACTGCCCCAATCTCTATAAAAAAGTGAATTGCCCGCTTGACAAAGCCGTCCTGGCACGTATAAAAGTTTATAAAAAGTATTATAGGGATTTTTGTCGGAGTAGAGACTGATATTTTCAACCTTTCAAGGAGCAGGATAATGAAAAAGCCGTTGATGATCCACATGATCCTGATGCTGGCGCTGCTGTGGTCCCTCGCGGGCGCAGCGCTTCGCGAGGCAGATGCGGCGGCCGTCGCCCACGACGCCGGCGGCACCTACTACATTGTGCAGAAAGGAGACACATTATGGGATATTTCAAATATGTTTCTCCAGTCGCCCTTCTACTGGCCCGAAATCTGGTCGGTCAACAGCCAGATTCCCCTGCTGAACCCCCACCTGATTTTTCCCGGACAGCGCCTGCGCCTGCTGGATTTCTCGCATGCGCAGGCGGGCCTGCCGCAGCCGCAGTCGCCGCCCCGCATCGCGGCATTGCGGTATTTTCGCTACCCTCTCATCAACCGGGTGGGATTTATCCAGAAGGAGCCTGAAGCATCCTACGGCACGATTTTCAAGGCCCGGGGCAACAAGGAGATGATCAGCATGGATGACATCGTCTATGTCCAGCAGGTTCCGGACATGCCGCTCTCGGTGGGGGAGCGATGCACCATATTCCGGACCTCCGTCCCCATCCAGGACCGCAAAAAGGAAACCCAGATCGGCATCCAGCACCTCATCACCGGAACCCTGGAAATCCTTCAAAAGACCGACACGTATATGATGGCCCGGATCACCCAGTCCTTCCAGGCCATCAAGCTCGGGGATCAGCTGATGGCGTACGAGACACGATCTCCGGACGTCCCCCTCACCGAAGGCATCCCCGGTCTTGCCGCCAAGATCATCACCTCCGAGAAGCGGACCTTTATCATGGGGGAGCATGACATCGCCTTTATCGACAAGGGCGCCGACGACGGCGTCCAGCCCGGGCAGGAATACCAGATCTTCGAGGTCGATCGCGTTATCCCGCCGGGCGCTTCGGTGCACGATGAAGCAGAGGGCATCGTCGTCCCCATCGCGGTGGGCAAGGTGGTGGTCCTGCTGACCCGACCCACGACATCGACCTGCCTCATCACCCAATCCAACAAAAGCCTCCAGTCCGGCCTCGACGTCTATTTTTCTGCCGGAGACTAGCCCGCCCTTTTACATCTTTCCGCAACGTCACGCCCGGAGAGCGATCTCCGGGCCGTCCCGCACCCGCAGAAGCCCTGGCCCGGATTTCCCGATCCGCCTGCTTGCCGCTGCATGGTGAATCATGACATAATTCGAGTTTCATCAGTCGGTTTTCTCCATCCATCGCGTGAACGAATCCTGACCCATTACGCTGATTCAGGCGCACCTCGTCCGCACCGGCAGCAGATGGAAATGTGGCCGAAAGACATACCCCCTGAGCAACGATTCCCAGGCCCCTGACCGGGCTTGGTTTCGCACCTTGTTTTGCTGCAGCCCGGGGGGAATCCTTTCGGCTCCTACGGTCCTGTCTTCCTTACAGGTATCGGACCTTGAAGACATTTGCCTTCTCATCCGACATGGACGCCTCATGTGCGATTCCTGTTCGTCGGGACAGCGTGTTGCCTTCCGCTTCCTTCAGATGCCGCCTCGCGACGGACACCCTTGCCGTTTGGCTATCCGTTCCCCCTGTCGGGCCGGAAGAGGCCTTGCACCGCCAAGTGATCGCGCCATGCCGGGCGCACACGAACAACGGGAGCCTGGATGGTCATCCAGGCTCCCGGGAGGCGTTATCCGCGGCCGTCCGGCCGCTGCTTGGCAGGTGCGTTTACGGCGTCGAGCAATCATCCTCCAGGCAGTAGATTTCCCGCCACGATCGGAGGTGGACCATGGATCCCCACTCCTCCGACGCCATGCCGCCGGCGGCGTTGTTGTAGCCCGAACCGCCGAAGGACTTGAGAAGGCCGTGGGTGGTCTTGATATAGACATGCTCGTCGTCGACAATGGGCGACACCCGCCCGCTGCCGGTGGGCAGGGGAATTTTCTTCACCGCGGCCGGCGTCCCGTCGGGTGACTCGAGTTTCGTTTTGAAAACGTAGAGGTTCCCGGTGTTGTCGCCGCCGGCGTCGCAGGGGTCCTCGGAGACTGCCGTCGTGG
>CAJXSB010000159.1 GCA_913060435.1 uncultured Desulfococcus sp. | reverse complement strand
CCCCATCGGGGGCCGGGTGCCGGCGCCGGCGGCCCGCCCGCGTACGGCCTGTGTATTCGCCCCCCGCTGCGACTACGCCACCGATCAGTGCCGGGAAGCACGCCCTGGAATGGTGCCGCTTTCGCCAGGACATGCCGCGCGCTGTTTCTATGCCGAGCAGATCGACCAGCAACCCCGGACCCGTCGCAAGCGGCCTCACACAATCCTGCAGACGGCCGAAGCATCGTCTGAAACACCTGATGAAGATCTGCTCAAATTCGACCATCTCAAGCTTTACTATACCCAGGCATCCGATTCGGTGGTGAGCCTTCTCGGGCTGGGAGAGAAAAAGGTCGTCAAGGCCGTGGACGACGTCAGCCTGCGGCTGGCGAAAGGGCGTACCCTAGGCGTGGTCGGTGAGTCCGGTTGTGGGAAGTCGTCGCTGGTGAAAGGCCTCATCGGTCTCGAACCGCTCACAGGGGGGGAGCTCAACTTTCTGGACATCGAGGTCACCGAAGAGGTGACCGAGCGCAGCACCGATCTCATCAAAGAGATGCAGATGGTGTTTCAGAACCCGGACTCCACCCTGAACCCCTCCTATACGGTGGGCAGGCAGATCGCCCGCCCGATCCAACGTTTCGGGACCGTGCCCAAAGGGCAGGTCAAACAGGAGGTGCTGCGTCTGCTCAAGGCGGTGCGCCTGGGGCCGACCTATTACGACCGTCTGCCCCGGCAGCTTTCCGGCGGCGAGAAGCAGCGGGTGGGCATCGCCCGGGCCCTCGCCAGCCGTCCCGACATGGTCATCTGCGACGAGCCGGTATCGGCCCTCGACGTCTCGGTCCAGGCGGCCGTCCTCAACCTCCTCCTGGAGATCCAGCGGAACTTCGGCACCACCCTCATCTTCATCGCCCATGACCTCTCGGTGATCCGGTTCTTTTCGGACGACGTGGCGGTCATGTATCTGGGCCAGATCATGGAGATGGGGCCTGCGGAGACCATCTATGCCCCGCCATACCACCCATACACCGAAGCGTTGCTCTCGGCGGTACCCATCCCCGACCCCGAGGCCGAGCAGAAGTCGATCCGCCTGAGCGGCAACGTCCCCAGCGCCCTCGACCCGCCCTCGGGGTGCCGGTTCCACACGCGCTGCCCGCGGCGGGGCATACTCCCCGACGGCGGCAGGATCTGCGAGAGGGAGACCCCCCCCTGGCGCCAGGTCGATGGAAAGCACCATATCCTCTGCCACATCCCCATCGAGGAGCTCGCCGCACTGGAGTCGGTCATCGCCGGCACCGGATGAGGCGTCCGCAATCATTGGATGACAATGCCATGTCAATTGGACCAGATACACCGGCAGCCGCCGCCATAAAGACCGGCGCCGCCCCCACGCCGTTTCAGACCGGAAGCGTGCTGCTGCTCTCTCTCTGTCATTTTATCCACGACATCTACTCGAGCTTCCTCTCGCCGCTCCTGCCCCTGCTGATCGAAAAGCACGCCATGTCGCTGACCCGGGCGGGTCTGCTCTCCACCGTCATGCAGATCCCCGCCCTCTTCAATCCGCTCATCGGGGTGTGGGCCGACCGGATCAGCATGCGCTGGTTCATCATCCTGGCACCGGCCATGACCGCCGTGCCCATGAGCCTCATCGGCACGGCGCCCAATTATGGGGTCCTGATGCTCCTTCTCTTTGTCACCGGCATCAGCGTATCCCTCTTTCACGTGCCCTCGCCGGTCATGGTGGCCAAGCTCTCCGGCAGCCGCAAAGGCCGGGGGATGAGCTTCTTCATGACCGGCGGCGAACTGGCGCGGACCGTTGGCCCCCTGGCAGCCGTGGCCGGGGTGTCGGCGCTGGGGCTGGAGGGATTCTATCCCATGATGGGGTTCGGGGTGGCGGCCTCCATCTGGCTCTTCTTCCAATTCAAGGACGTTCCCATCGGCAGCGGCAGGCGCCGCCCCGCATCGCTGATGGGGTCCTGGCGTGCCATGCGGCATGTCATGCTACCCCTGCTCGGCATCCTCTGCGCCCGTGGGTTCATGCACGCCTCGGTCAGCACCTTCCTGCCGACCTTCATCCGCCTCCAGACCGGAGACCTATGGCTGGCAGGCATCGCATTGACCCTCGTGGAGGCCGCCGGCGTGGGCGGCGTCCTGGCATCCGGCTCCCTGAGCGACCGGTTCGGCCGGCGGCGGATCCTGGTGATCTCCCTGCTTGGAGCGCCGCTGGCGCTCCTGGGCTTCGTCTATCTGGAGGGCTGGATGCGGTTTGCCGCACTGATCGCCACCGGATTCACCCTGCTGTCGACCACGCCGGTGATGCTCGCCCTGGTGCAGGAGCAGAACCCGGCGCAGCCGGCGGCGGCCAACGGTTTCTATATGATGGCCTCTTTCATGGCACGCTCGGCGGTGGTGGTGATTGTGGGGTTTCTGGGGGATATGATCGGCCTCGAGGCCACCTACCTCTGCAGCGCCGTGCTGGGCCTGATGGGCATTCCCTTCATCCTGATGCTGCCCGGGAAGGAAAAAACGGGATAGGCCGCTGCATCGGGGCCCGGAAACGGCATTCCCTTCCGGACCCCGATGCCGGTCTTTACGACCGCACCCGCTTCGCGTACATCTTCTGGTAAAACGGCAGCTGGTCTTCGTACATCCTTTTGAGGTGATCGCTGTTTTCCACCGTCACCTCGAAGGTCTCCACGTTTTTCTGGATGCCGGTGCTCTCTGCGGCGTCCTTGTGCCAGTCTTTCCAGATCTCCCATTCCGCCTTCTGGCCGGGATCCCAGGTCAGGGCTTCGGGAATGAACGGTATATCCAGGGCCCTGCAGTAGGAACGTATGACGCCCTCCGGATCATCTTCGAGGTCATCGGCATCCACCACCACCGGCCCATGCCCCAGGGATGACGCTTTCTCGTAAACGGCGCAGAGCTGCTCCAGGCCGACCTCCGCCACCGTGACATCGGGGTTCATGGCATAATAGGAGGCGATGGCCTTGGCCGGATCCCGTATCAGAAAGGTGTTGGTGAGACGCTTCAGGAAGTCCTCATCCGAAAAGATCTCGTTGAAGCAGTGGGCGCTCATGTCCTTGAAAAAGACGGGCTTCTCCTTGGCGGCACTCCCGATATGGGTCTTGATGCCCGGGTAGTCGGTGGGGTGGTTTGGATCGACATACTGCTGGGTGATGGTGGCGCCCGCTTCGTGAACATAATAGAGATACGAGAAGGGTTCATGAAGTATTTTCAGGTCGCCGCGCTCCATCATGACGCGTTCGAAAGCGGTTGATATGGATCTGGGATGGGTCCAGAGAGCGATGATCGGGTTCATGCAGCACCGTCCTTTCAGAAGATATTTCATGGAAAGACACAACAAATGGTCTTGGAACATGATTCGCGGTATAAAAAATGGCAGATATTGTTTTGAACAAAAAAAGAGAATTAGCTTATAAACACAATCAAAACAATTCGCACAACAGGGGCAAAAAACACAAATTTTTTTAAATATCAAAACTCTAAATCATTACTGCCTAAATGATATATACGGGGCTGACTGTGTCAGAAAACACCCAACAAGTCAATAATCATATCGACTCAATATAATTGGCACCGTCATGCAGCCGACCGATAGCCCGGGGCGAAGGGCGGCCGCCAGCTGGACGGCATCGCCCCCCATGATATCTCCGCCGGTCGGGCGGTGATTCACGTCGGCGGCATGACAAATGGCTTGAGAAAAGGATGGAGATGTGGTGATATCGAAAACACCGTCGACAGGCACCTGCATGGCAACAGCTATCATGACGCCACCTGCAACGGCAGCACAGACATCATCTTCCGGAATCCGATGAAAGCCCTTGACCAGGAGGACACCATGACTGAAGAAGCACGGGAAAACCAGCTGACAACCCTCCAGAAGGTCGGTCTGATCCTCGGGCCGATATTGTTTTTTCTGACCCTGCTGCTGGATCTGGACCCAGGAAAGCCCATCGTGACCCGCATGGCCGCCGTGGCGGTCCTGATGGCCACCTGGTGGGTCACCGAGGCGATTCCACTCGCGGCCACCGCCCTCGTCCCCATGGTCCTCTACCCGCTCCTGGGCATCCTGAAGGGCAAGACCACGGCCCCCATCTATATCAACAGCACGATATTCCTCTTCCTCGGCGGCTTCCTCATCGCCCTGGCCATGGAGCAGTGGAACCTCCATCGCCGCATCGCCCTGTTGATCATCCGGGTGATCGGCGGGGGGCCGTCCATGATCATCCTGGGGTTCATGATCGCCGGCGGGTTCCTCTCCATGTGGATCTCCAACACGGCCACGGCCATCATGATGCTCCCCATCGGCCTGGCGATCATCGCCCAGATGGAGAACAAGTTCGGCCGCGCCCACACCCACAGCTTCACCGTCGCGCTGATGCTGGGGATCGCCTACTCCTGCTCGGCCGGCGGGATGGCCACCATCGTAGGCACCCCCCCGAACCTGGCGCTGCAGCGCATCTTCGAGCTCTCCTTTCCCGAAGCCAGGCCCATCGCCTTCGGGCAGTGGTTCATCATGGGGCTGCCCTTTGCCGTGGGGTTCGGCTTCGTGATATGGCTCCTCCTGACCAAGGTGTTTTTCCGCTTTCCCGCGGACCTCAAGGTCGACCGGGCCATCGTCGATCGGGAATACCGGGCCCTGGGCAGCATGAATTTCGAGGAAAAGATCGTTTTGGTGATCTTTTTCCTGACCGCGGTGCTCTGGATCTTCCGGAGCAAGCTCAATCTGGGATTCATAGCGATTCCAGGATGGTCTGCGCTGCTTCCCTACCCGGACCTCATTGACGACGGCACGGTGGCGCTCTTTATGTCGATGATGCTCTTTTTCATCCCCTCCCGCAGCAGTGACGCCCCCTCCTCTACCCTCCTCTCCGTCACGTCGTTTGAAAAGCTGCCCTGGAGCATCGTCCTGCTTTTCGGGGGCGGTTTCGCCCTGGCGAAAGGCTTCCAGGTCACCGGGCTCTCCACCATCATCGGCAACAAGATGTACGTACTGTCCGGGATCCACCCGATCATCATGATCGCAACGATCTGCGTCAGCCTGACGTTCCTCACGGAATTGACCTCGAACACCGCCACGACCCAGATGGTGCTCCCCATCCTGGCGTCGGTGGCCGTCGCCATGAAGATCAACCCGCTCCTGCTCATGATTCCAGCCACGCTCTCCACCTCGTGCGCCTTTATGCTGCCGGTGGCAACGCCGCCCAACGCCATCGTCTTCGGCAGCGGCCGCATCCGGATCTTCGAAATGGCCCGGGTCGGCATTTTCATTAACCTGCTGGGCGTCCCCGTCATCACGGCTTTTTTTTATTTCATCGGAAGGTTCATCTTTTCCATCGACCCGAATGTCTTTCCCCAGTGGGCCCAGGCCATCGCACCCTAGCCCGGCAAAGGGTTCGGCGGCCCCAGCCCGGCCTTTCCGGCAGCAAGGGCCGCCGGTTGTCCACAGCTTCGGACCATTAAGACACAGGAACGCAAGGGGGACCGCATGAAAAAGAAATTACGGAAAATTACACGGGCACTGCCGCTGATGCTTGCCGCCGCCGGGGTGCTGGCCTGTTTTGGCGCCGCTTTTTCCCTTCCGGCATCTGCCGAAACGGCAAGCCCGGTCCCGGTGGGGATTCCGCTGCCCCTGAGCGGCGATCTCCGCTCCTTCGGGATCATGATGAAAAATTCGTTCGAACTCGCCGCCGAACAGATCAACCGGGACGGCGGCATCCACGGCCGCCCCCTGACGCTCGTTTATGCGGACGACAAGGGCGAGAGAAAGGCCGCCGAACAGGCCGTGGCGGAGCTGACAGCGGCGGGGGCGGTCATGCTGGTGGGCGGATATGCCAGTGATCCCACCTACCGCATGGCCAAAAAGGCGGACGACCGCGACCTGCCCTTTCTCATCTGCACGGCATCCGCCGACAAGATCACCCAGGTCGGCCTCAAAAACGTCTACCGTCTCAATCCACCCATCAGCGAATATACCGGGGGGCTGGAAGACTTCTTCCTCAAGGACCTCAAGCCGAGATCCATGGCCATCGTCTACGAAGACAGCATGTTCGGGACCAACGCGGCCACCAGCATGATGGGCTTCTGCCGGGAAAACGCCGTCGAGATCCGCACGCTGATCGGCTATCCCCGGGAAAAGGCCAGGCCCGCCTACATGCGGCCGCTTCTGGCGCCGCTGACCGCGGATCCCCCCGATGTGGTCTACATGGTCTCCTACCTCGAGGATGCCCTGGTCCTGGTCAAGGAGATGCAAAAACTGAAGATCCCGTCGGTGCTCTGCGGCGGCGCCGGCGGATTCACCCAGCCGGCCTTTCTGGCAAGCGCCGGTGCTGCGGCCGACGGCATGATCACGGCGGCGCTGTGGTCCCGGTGCTCCGGCTATCCAGGCACCGAGGCCTACTACCGGCAGTACCTGAGCCGCTACGGATCCGAGCCGGACTACCATGGTGTGGAAGCCTACTCCGCCCTGCTCGTCGCCGCCGACGCGCTGAAACGCGCCGAATCCTTCAGCAGCCGGAGCATCCGGAAGGCCCTCGACGCGACCTACCGCATGACCCCCTTCGGCCCGGTGAAATTCTACACCTATGAGAACTTCGAGCGGCAGAACACGGTGCGCACCATCGTGCTCCAGGTCGCCGGCGGGGGCTTCCGGTGCATCTGGCCGCCGGACCTTGCCGAGGCGGCGTTCGTTCATCCGGGGCGGTGAAACGTTCCAATGATCTCCCTCAAGGACTGCCCCATCCGCTACAAGCTGCTCGCGGGCATCTCCGCCGTCTGCATCGCAGCCGTATCCCTGGGCAGCCTCGCCAGCTACACTCTGATGCGGCGGGCCATCGAAGCCCGTATCGAGAGCGAGCTGACCAACAGCACCCAGGCCATCCTCAACATGGTCAAGACCGGGGCGGCGGTCTCCATCCGGAACCGGCTCCGGGGTGTGGCCGAGAAGAACCTGGAGATCGTGGCCTATTTCTACCGGCAGCACCAATCCGGCCGGCTGACGGAAGCCGAGGCCCGCTCCCGGGCCGGCGAGGTCCTCCTGAGCCAGACCATCGGCAGCTCCGGGTATATCTACTGCATCGACTCCAGGGGGGTCTGCGTTCTCCACCCCAAGCCCGCCATCGTCGGCGTCGATTTCTCGGACCGGGCCTTTATCCAGGAGCAGACCTCCCGGAAGACGGGCTATGTCGAATATGACTGGAAGAACCCCGAAGACATCCAGGCCCGGCCCAAGGCCCTCTATATGACCTACTTCGCGCCGTGGGACTGGATCATCTCCGCATCCTCCTACCGGGACGAGTTCCGGGAGCTGGTGGCGGTGTCCGATTTCCGGGAGAGCATCCTTTCCATCCAATTCGGCCGGACCGGCTACTCCTTCATCATCGACTCCCGGGGCAACATCGTCCTCCACCCGGAGATCGAGGGCCGCAATTTCTACGACGTGGTCGACGACGAGGGGAACCGTTTCGTGGCCGAGGTCTGCCGGCGGAAAAACGGCAAGATCATCTATTCGTGGAAGAATCCGGGGGAAGCCGCACCGCGGAAGAAGCTGGCCATCTTCAACTACATCCCGGAGCTGGACTGGATCGTCGAATCCTCGGGATACCTGGAGGAGTTCTACGGCCCCCTGAAGACCCTCCGGAACCTGATGCTGGGCGGGGCGCTGCTGACTCTTTTCCTGGTGCTGGGGGTCACCTTCCGGCTGAGCTCGGCCATCACCCGCCCCATCCAGGACCTCAAGGAGCGCTTCGCCCAGGGCGCCACCGGCGATTTTTCCGTCCGGGTCGAAAAGCGGTCCGGCGACGAGATTGGCCAGCTCTCCGGCTACTTCAACACCTTCATGGAGACCCTCGAATCCTACGACGGCAACCTCCGGGAAGAGAGCGCCCGCCACCAGCGTACCGCCGAGGCCCTGAGGCGCTCCGAGGAGATGTTCTCCAAGGCCTTCCGCCTCAATCCCAGCGGCATCGCCCTCACGTCCCTGAGGTCCGGCAGGTTCATCGACGCCAATGACGCCTTCCTCCGGTCGACGGGTTACGAACGGGCCGAAATCATCGGCAGGACCGCCGCGGAAATCCGCATGATCCGCAGCCAGGAGGACCGGCTGGCGGTCATGGCGGCACTTCGGGACCACAACCGCATCCGCCGGCGGGAAGTCGAGTTCCGAACCCGTGACGGGAGCATCCGAACCGGCGTCCTCTCTGCAGAGGTCATCGACATCGGCGGCGAAGCCTGCATGCTCTCCCACGTGGAGGACATCACCGAGGCCCGGCGGCTCGAAAGGGAAATCATGACCATCGGCGACCGGGAGCGTCGGAAGATCGGCCAGGACATCCATGACGACCTCTGCCCCCACCTCATCGGTATCGAAGGCCTGATGCGCGTGATGAAACGACGCCTGGAGAATGCCGGGTCCAGGGAAGCCGCCGCCGTCGAACAGATCGAGCGGTTCATCCGGGAAGCCATCGACAAGTCCCGGCGGCTCGCCCGGGGACTCTGTCCGGTCGACCTGGTGGACCGGGGCTTCGACCATTCCCTCGGGGAGCTGGCCCGGAACACCCGGCTCGCGTTCGGCATTCCCTGCCGCCTTACCGTGGACGGCCCCATCGGCATCGACGACCACGACACCCAGACCCACCTCTTCCGCATCGTCCAGGAAGCCGTGAACAACGCCGCCCGCCACAGCGGTGCGACCCAGATCACCATGGACGTAGCGACGGACCGCCTGCGGACGACCGTGACCGTCGCAGACGACGGCGGGGGCATGCCCGCAGACGCCGCCGGGGGGATGGGCCTCAGGATCATGCGCCACCGGGCCAGGATGATCGGCGGGATTCTGGAGATGCGGCCGGCCGCAGGCGGCGGCACCGTCGTCCGCATCACCCTGAGGCACCCGAACGAAGAAGAGGGCAGGAGATGAGGACGCCGGAGCAGAGCAAACCCGCCGGAAAGCAGATCTTCATCGTCGAGGACCATCCCATCTTCCGCCTGGGGATGACCGAGCTGATCAACGACGAACCGGACCTGACCGTCTGCGGCGACGCCGATACCGTGAAGGGCGCCCTTTCGGCCATCGCCGCCCTTTCGCCGGATCTGGTCATCGCCGACATCTCCCTCCGGGAGGGGGACGGCATCGAACTGATCAAGACGCTCCAGCAGCAGCACCCCGGGCTGCCCGTCCTGGTCCTCTCCATGCACGACGAAGGCTTGTTCGCAGAGCGGGCGCTTTCGGCCGGGGCGAAAGGATACATCATGAAACAGGAGGCCATGGAGTCCGTAGTGACCGCGGCCCGCCAGGTGCTGGCCGGCAAGATCTACCTCAACGATCGCATGAAGGAACATATCCTGGCCAATCTGTCCCTGCCGCGCCAGGATCGTGACCTATCCCCCATGGCGCGCCTCACCGACCGCGAACTGGAAGTCTTCAGCCTGATCGGCCAGGGCTTGAGCACCCGGGCCATCGCCGAGCGGCTCAACCTGAGCGTCAAAACCATCGGTACCCATCGCGAGCGGATCAAGGTCAAGCTGCGGCTCAAGAACGCCAACGAACTTTTGCGTCACGCCGTCAACTGGCGCCGCACGGGCCAAAACAATGGGACCGATACCGATATGTAGGTCATGAAC
>CAJXSB010000158.1 GCA_913060435.1 uncultured Desulfococcus sp. | reverse complement strand
TACCAGGGAAGCTCTGCCGTGGTCCAGCCTTCGGGCCCGCAGCTGATGTCGGCGTCCTGCCACTGCTGCCCCTCGGCAATGTCGAACCGATAGACGTGGCCTTTTCGGAGCTGTACGCCGGACCAGTTGTACTGGTCTGCGGCCCGCACGGGAAATGCCGTGTTGTCCCCCACCGCCGCCAGCACCCTGGGCACCGCGGAAGGATGGAGATGGTCTTCGGCGCGGACCCTTCGCCGCGGCCCCCGCTTGGGGTCCTTGTTGTCGCTGATCCGGGCCAGGGGATCGGTCCCTTTGCGAATCCGCTCGATCTCCTCGGGCGCCAGGGGCAGCCCGCAGGCACGGCCCTGATCGAGCATCCAGGCCAGGGCGATGTTGGAGCGCAGCCGGTTGCCGTTGCCCCCGCCCACGTCGCTGTGGACTCCTTTGAACCAGAGCTCCTCGAAGACGCTGTGGCCGCCCTCTGGCCGTGGCCGGGTGACGTCGAAGGCCTGCCGCCGCTCGTTGAGGGCCATGGCATGGAAGAAATGCCGTACTTCTCCCGGGATGGACGCGATGCTCCAGCCGAGATTGATATGCTGGAATTTGATGATGAAATCAACGGGGATCCCGAAGGATCCGACGATGTCCCAGACCCCGAGAAATCGGATCTCCGGGAAAACCGTTTCGCCGCTGTCGAGCCGGAGTCCGGCCTTGGCCAGAATATTGGAAAAGTGGACGGCAAGGGCCGCGCCCCGGCTGAACCCGATGATGTCCACGGTTCGATCCCCCCGCTGCCAGTTGTCCCGGAGGGCGTCGTACATCTCCTCGATCCGCGATCGGCCGCCGATGCCGAAGACCCCCCCCAGAAATCGGCCCAGGGCCCCGAAACGGGTGCCGACCCCCTCCCGGTACTCCACCGGTCCCTGAAGGTTGTAGATGTCCCGGAAGGCGACTACGCTGGTATCCTGGTCCGGGGCATCCTCGTCTTCGTTCCAGGTGCCGTCGAATGCATAGAGTGCCATGGTGTCCTCCTTTCGATGGGGCGGCGTTCCGCCGTTCATTATCCCATCCCCGGGGCTTCTGATGTCGGGCGGCTCTGCCTGCAGCGATTTTGTTCGACTCCTCCGGCAGGAGATGTACCGGAATGCTGCTCCGATAGCGGCCCGGGACGGCGGCGGCGGAAGGTGAAGGAATATTCGGCGAGCTGCGGGAATGGTCATCGCGGATCGATTCGGAAGAGCGGCCGGATGGGCCTGGCAGGCACGGGCGGTGCCCGATGCATCCCGGGGATGTCTTTCCGTTCAGAAAATAAGTCGGCCTCGACCAATGTCTACAGGGCAGGGCCCGGCAGCGGCCTCCCCTTACGTACTATTTCGGCGATGAACAGCGTTCGATGGCAACGGGCGCGGGGACGGGCGCAGCTTCGACCATGCCCCCCTGGCTGACGAAGATGCCGGTCAGCACCAGGATGGCGGCGAACCACTGCTGGTGCGAAAGCTGCTCGTTCAGGATCATCCACCCCAGGAAGATGCTGAAGACGGGGATCAGGTTGACGAAAACCGAGGCCTGGTTGGCCGGGACGCGGCTGAGGCTGAAATTATAGAGGCCGTAGGCCCCGATGGTCACGAATGCCCCCAGGTAGACCACCGCCAGGAGACCGGTGGCGTCGATGGCCGCCGGCAGGGTGGTCGAGGGCAGCAGCAGCAGCGGCGCGTAGAAGACGAACCCGGTCACCGCCTGGGTCGCCGTTAGAAAAAAGGGCGAATAATATCGAGTCATCTTTTTCATGGTGATGATGTAGCCGGTGGCGCACACCATGGCGATGAACTCCAGGAAGTTGCCCAGCGGGGGGTTGGGCGCGCTCTCGGTGGCCTGGCCGGTCATGCTGAGCCAGCAGGCGCCGGCGATGGCCAGGATCAGCCCGAAAAGATTCTGCCGGGAGAGCCGTTCATCCAGCAGATAATGCGCCGCCACCGCCACCAGGAGTGGCAGGGTCCCGGCGATGATGCCGGCCTGGGAGGCCGTGGTATGCTCGAGGGCGCTGGCCTCGAACACGAAATAGAGGCAGGGTTCGCAGAAGGCCATGAAGAGGAGATACTTCAGGGTTCCCCTCCGGAGACGGACCGATCGAAAATACCGGAAACAGAGGAGGAAGCATGCGCTTGCCACCGCCATGCGGCCGAAGATCACCACCATGGGGTCGAGGGTGCGAAACGCGATCTTGAGTGCGGGAAACGAACTCGACCAGAGGATCATGGCCAGGATCAGGCATATATAGGATATCATTCGGTATCGAAGGTTCACCAGCGGTTTTTCCTCAGGGTATCGGCGTCTATGGGGCGTATTTCCGAAAGAAAGGGGGGCCGTGCCATAGGTTACAGGTTTCAAGACGATTCGGCTGCGGTCGGCCTCCTGCGGCAGACGCACCGAAAATCAGCTTTTAGCACGTCCGCCGAAGAAAAACAATTTCCGATCTTCGGCTTTTTCAGGGCCGGTTTTCGGGCGGCCCGCCGCAGGCAGGTGATCCTTTTCGCCGGACCCGGCATCCGCCGAATCAATACATTGATTTTTTGCTGAAAATCGCTTAAGATGTTTTTCTCATCAGACAACGTTTCCCGGAGGATACAGCGAATGATGTATTCATGGATCAGCATCAGGGAAGAACTGCCCCCGTCCGAGGAGGAAGTCCTGGCCTTCGTCTCCTACCCCGACATGAAGAATTTCAGCTATGACGTCATGACCTACGACGCCGACACCGACGTGTGGCGGGAGGCCCACGGGCGGCGGACATGCCGGAACGTCACCCACTGGAGGCTGTTGAGCCCGCCCGAAGATGTCTTTCGGGAAAAAATGGACGCCCCTCCCGGCGACATGCACCAGAATCGCCGCGAAAGCGATCGGAACAAGGACATCGTATGCTGGCTCCTCGAAGGCCAGTCGATCCGCGAAATCGCCGAGATGTACGGTATCAGCATCAGCCGGGTCCGGCTGATCATCAAGCGGGTCCTCAAGAAGGTGGTCCCGGACATGGCGCTTTCGACCCGGGAGATGCGCCGGATCCGGGAGCACCTGATGACGCGCATCCGGGAGGAGCTTTAGCCGCAGGAGGTTTCCGGGCGAAGCCGACGACGCCCGGGGCCGGTGACGCATTCCCGGGGCGGGGCGGCATCTTTAACGCCGCTGGCGGCCCTAAAAACCGAAGCTCACATACACCACCGGCCCCGGCAGCGTGACATCGTATTTTTCCGTTTTGCTGCCGCTGTCATAATCAATGTCTGCGTCGACATACCGGTACCCCGCCCCGAAACCGGCGTGTGGAAACGGCCAGTATTCCAGATAGGCGTTGGCGAAGACCAGGGAGCCGTCAAAGTCGCCGTAGTTGAGGCTCATCCATCCGCCGCCGTATCTCATGAGAAACTGGTCCGTGAAGGCATAGGCCCCATAGGCGTATAGGTTGGGGACCGGGGCGAGGAGGTCGGCGCTGCCGTCCCCCAGGGAGATCTCTTTGTCGTTGATCTTGAGTTTGGCGGAGATTCCCAGCTCAATGTCCGCCACGTGAAAGCCGACCCCGAAGCCGAATCGGGCGCGGTCGGTATGGATAAAATTGTAGGCCAGGTTGGCCGCGATGATATCCATATCCAGGCTGCTCTCCATGCGGGCACCCACCGGGACGACCAGGTCCTCGAAGTCGAAGGTATATTCCGCCGTGGCATCGGCATCGTCGTGATAGCCGAAATAATCGAGACGCAGGCTCCACCGCTTTCCGAAATTAAAAATCATGCCGAAAATCGGGCTGATTTCATTGTCGTCCAGGTTCAAGGTATCCAGGTCGACCTCGATTTCAGGCCGCCCTGCCTCCGTGGACCGGAATGTACCTTCCGCCTGGTAGTACTGGATGCCCCCATAGACCGTGATGCGCTGGTTGATTACGGCACCGGCCCCATCGTCGATCGCCCATGCACTTGCAACCCCCAGCCCTGACAGCAGCACCGCCAATATCCATATCTGCCTCATTCTCCCGTCCTTTCGCTGTACAATGCTTCGATCCTCCGCCTGGAGGTGATTCTGATGGCACCCTTATCGCCAAAAATAAGGATTCACCATAGCATCTGACCTCGGCCATGTGAAGCTCTAACAGATGGATCAAAAGGGCGTTTTCGGTCTTTCGGGGTTGCCGGCCGGCGGTCGGGCAACCGGGGATGCTTCGGGGAGGCGCATCACCCCTGCCGCTCATATCCGCAGCGCAGCATCGGTTGACATTCCAGCAAAACAATGCTCTTTTCGATCCGGACCCGGCCATGGAGCAGAGATGAACAGCGCGGCTGGAGAAAGGCGGTTCGATGAAATTCGATGTCATTGAAAAAGAGACGGTGATTCTAAATCCACTGAAAGATTTTGCCGAGAAGCGGATCAAGAGTGAAATCCGCATCGATCCACTGACCGGGCGCAGCGCCCGGATCTGCCACTTCATGAAGCTGAAGTGGGAGAAGCCCGACCTCGAGGCGTTCGTCGCCGGCACCGACGCCTGGTGCCCCTTCTGCAGCGAAAAGGTGCTGCGCGTGACGCCCTGCTTCCCCGACGACATCCTTCCCGAGGGGCGCATGCAGAAGGGCGATATGGTTCTTTTCCCGAACATCGCCCCCTATGACAGCATCAGTGCCCTGGCCACGTTCGGATCCCGGCACCACATCCCCATGACCGCGTTTTCGCCGGAGCATATGGCCGGCGCCTTCGGCTTTGCGCTCGATTTCTTCCGGCGCATCGAGGCGGCGGGCCACCCGGAGGCCGTGTACCACATCATCAACTGGAACTACATGCCGCCGGCGGGCAGCTCGCTCATCCACCCCCACCTTCAGGTCTTCTCCACCGCTTCGGCCCCCAACCTTCTTCGGGAGGAGCTGGCGGCGTCCAGGGGCTATTTTGAGCAGAACGGCACCACCTACTGGGACGATCTGGTGGACGCCGAAAAGAACAGCGGCCGGCGCTATCTGGGCCGGATCGGCCGCACCCACTGGATGACGGCCTTTGCACCGATGGGGGTCGCAGGCGATGTCCTCGCGGTGGTGGAAGACGTCCCCTGCACGCTGGCGCTGGCGGAGGGGGATCTTCTCGACATCGGCCGGGGGCTTGCCAAGGTGATGGCTGGATACGACCGGATGGGCATCTACAGCTTCAACATGAACCTCTTTACCGGTCAACGGACGGATACCCATTTCCGCGTGTACCTGCGCTTTTCTCCGAGGACCTTTTTCAACCAGAAGCTGGGCACCCCCGACGTGGGGGCCCTCCAGTTCCTCTACAACGAATCCGTCTGCCTCGCCCATCCCGAAGAGATCTGCGAGATGCTGAAAGGGGATTTTCAGGCGTAGGAAGGGCCGCCGCGCATCCCCGTCATTCCGAGGTCCGCTTCGTATGGGGGCGGCGGATGCCGTTCTTGGAGCGGTGCTCTCCGCTGTTCTGCGGCCGCGCTCCGCCGGCGGGCAGCTGATGAACGTCCCGGCACGACCCCCAGAGCTCCGTGATCACCCGCTGTGCGTGATCGAGCGGGCCGCTGGCCCAGAACCATTCGGTGCCGGGACGGCGCGCCCCGGATGCGACGCCCTCGGCGCGGAGGCGCCGGCCCAGCTCCCTTGCCACGGCGGCGGCCGGATTGATCAGGGTGACCTCCGGACCGGCGATGGTCTGGATCAGGGGTGCCAGGAACGGATAGTGGGTGCACCCCAGCACAAGGGTGTCCGCGCCTTTTTCCAGGAGCGGGGTGATGTACTTTGCCGCAAGGGCCCTGGTTGCAGGACTTGTCAGCGCGGCGCGCTCCACCTGCTCCGCGAGGCCGGGGCACGCCTGCAAAAGGATGCGGGCGTCCCTTCCATAGCGGGCGATGAGGCGCGACACCCGTTTGCAGGCGATGGTCTGGCGGGTGGCGAGGACGCCGACCACCCCCGATGTCGTCATCGCGGCGGCAGGCTTGATGGCCGGCTCGATGGCCACCACCGGTACTGGGCAGCGCTCCCTGAGCCCGTCCACCGCAATCCCCGTCACGGTGTTGCAGGCCGCTACGATGGCCTTGACCCCCCGGGCCAGGAAGAAGTCGGCGATGGCCGCCGCCCGCCCTTCGATGAAGCCCCTGGAGCGGTCGCCGTACGGTGCGTGGCCGGAGTCCGCCACGTAGAGCAGGTCCTCTTTGGGCAGCAACTTCCGGATCTCCCGAAGTACCGACAATCCCCCCATGCCGGAATCGAAGACCCCCACAGGACCGTCCGCTCCGGGCTCCGCCGGCGGCAGCGGCGGCGTTTGGGCTCCCGGCATGGTCCGCTTCATCCGATGTCTCGGGTGAGGTAGGCCAGCAGGTCGCCCATGAGCCGGTTGAGATCCATGTAGGCGGATGCGGGGGCGGACGCCAGGGCATCCGGTGCCTGCACACACGCCGCCATGCTCCCCAGCCCTTCAAAGGGCACATGCTGCAGTACGTGGACTCTCATCTGTTGCGATGGCTTCTCTTGTGGTTGTATTCATGGGACGCCTGCCGGTGCTTGAGGAATATGTACACCTGCGGGATCCCTTTTTCAACAGAAACCCGATGGCGGCATGTTCGCCGGCGACGGGACACCACAAAACGGCGTATAGTTGCCAAACTTGGGCTTGAGATCCCCGTCCGAATCCCATATAGAAGCATGACTGTGCGGCAGGGCGGTGTTGCCCTGCCGTTTTTACGTGGGGGCGCCCCGGCCCGGCGCCCGGCATCTGAAGATCCGCCATGAGGAGAGACATGTCATCGAAGAAGAAGATTTACGCCGTCGCCTGCGCCGTCATGGCCGTGGACCTGCGCCACGCCGCCAGGCGCCTGGGCATGGACGTCGAGTTCCGTTTCCTGGAGGCCGGGCTCCACGACCGTCCGAACCTGCTCCGGGAGAAGCTCCAGGCCGCCGTTGACCAGATCAACGCCGCCGGCGATGCGGCGCGCATCGTCATCGGATACGGCATCTGCGGCCGCGGGACCGTCGGCGTCCAGGCCGGGGAGGTTCCCATGGCCATCCCCCGGGTCCACGACTGCATCGCCCTGTTCCTGGGCGGGGATGCGGCCTACCGCAGGGAATTCCAGAAGGCGCCGGGGACCTACTATATCTCGGCCGGCTGGTACGAAGAGAAGACCGAGCCCATCTCCCAGCGCCGCCGCTGGGCCAGCTACGGCGCGGACCGACTCCACTACGATGAACTGGTCCAAACCTACGGCGCCGACGCCGCCGACCGGACCTTCAGGTTCCTCAACAGCTGGCAGCGCAACTACCAGCGGGCGGTCTTCATTGAAACCGGCGCGAAAAGATCGGCGAAATACGAGCAGTATGCACGGGAGATGGCCCGGGAGTACGGCTGGGACTACGAGCGGGTCGAGGGCGACCACGCCCTCATCGAGTCGCTCCTGACGGCCCGGGAGAGCACCGATGAGATCCTGGTGGTCCCCCCCGGCCACGTCATTGCGTTCGACGCACTCCGCTCCGGGCTGACCGCCAATCCGGCATGGGCCGAACGGCGCCCGGAAGGCAGTGCCGAGGCCGTGATGGTGGTCGACGATGCGCCGGCAGGACCCCATTCCAAAACAGGCGCCGGTGCCATGAAGATCGGCCTGGGGATCGACGCCGGGGGCACCTACACCGACGCGGTGGTCTATGACATCGCCGACGGAAAAACCCTCTCCAAGAGCAAGGCCCTGACCACCAAGTGGGACTTCACCCGGGGCATCGGGGAGGCCCTGGCCGGCCTCGATCGAGGGATGCTCCAGTCGGTGGAGATGGTGGCCCTCTCCACAACGCTGGCCACCAACGCCATCGTGGAGGGGGAGGGACAGAAGGTCGGCATGATCCTGATGCCCCCCTACGGGCTTTTCGACCGAAAAGACATCGCCTACGAGTCCAAGGCCGTGGTCGCGGGCGCCCTGGAGATCTCCGGCCAGGAGCGGACGCCGGTCGATCCGGACGAGGTTCGCCGCACCGTGCGGCGGATGGTCGATCGGGACCAGGTCCGGGCCTTCGCCGTTTCGGGGTTTGCCGGCAGCATCAACCCGGCCCACGAGCTGGCGGTCAAGCAGATCATCCGGGAGGAGACCGGCCTGTTCGTGACCTGCGGCCACGAGCTTTCGGACATCCTCGACTTCAAGGTCCGGGCCAACACGGCCATGCTCAATGCCCGGATCATCCCCCGGCTGGCCAAGCTCCTCGTCGACCTGGAGGCCGAACTGTCGCGGTTCCGGATCCACGCCCCGGTGGTGGTGGTCAAGGGGGACGGCACGCTCATGAGCGCGGAGATGGCCAAGGAGCGTCCGGTGGAGACGATCCTCTCGGGGCCGGCGGCCAGCGTGGCCGGCGCCCGCCACCTGACCGGCCTCGCCGACGCCCTGGTGGTGGACATGGGCGGCACCACCACGGACACGGCGGCCCTGGCGGGCGGTGCGGTCTCCGTTTGCGGCAGCGGCTCCAACGTGGGCGGGCACATGACCCATGTCAAGGCCCTGGAGATCCGGACCCGCGGCCTGGGCGGCGACAGCCTGATCCAGCTGGAGAAGGATGAGGTCGTGATCGGCCCCCGGCGCGTGGCGCCCATGGCCTGGCTCGGCGCCCGCCACCCGGGTGCGGAAAGGGCCGTCGACTACCTGGAGGCTCGGATGCAGCGCTATACGACCTCGACCCGGGGCATGCAGGTCCTGGCCCTGAACGGCACCCCCCGGGAGATGGACCTGACCAGCTCCGAGCGGGAGCTGGTGGAGCTCCTGGCGTCGCGGCCCTTCAGCATCGACGAGCTGCTGGAGCGGACCGGGGTGATGATCGAGCGGGCCCTTCCCCTGCAGCGGCTCGAGGAGTTCGCCGTGGTCCAGCGCTGCGGCCTCACCCCCACGGACCTCCTGCACGCCACCGGCCGCTTCGACCGGTGGGACGCGCGGACGGCGGCCCGGTACACCGCGATCTACGCCGCCCTGGATCGGAAGGATCCGGCCGAGATGGCCGAGGACCTGCTGGAGAAGGTCGTCCGGGACCTCGCCCTCGAGCTGCTCAAGCGGGAGCTGGACCATGACACCGATCCCGACGCCGTCCACACCTGCCCCGTCTGCAGAACTCTGGTGGAGAACATGTTCGTCGGCGGCAGCGACCACTACCGCGTCCGGATCGACCTGAAGCGGCCCGTCGTGGGCATCGGGGCCCCCATCCACTATTTTCTGCCCCGGGCCGCGGCCGCCCTGGGTGCCGAGGCGGTCCTGCCGCCCGACGCCGACGTGGCCAACGCCATCGGCGCCATCACCAGCGATGTGGTGGTCAAGCGCCATGTCCGCATCATCCCGGACCAGGCCGGCGGCTTCCTGATCGAGGGCGTCTCGGGCACCCGGCGATTCCGGCAGTTCGAAGAGGCCGACGAATACGCCCGGGACCGGCTCGTGGCCATGGTCCGGGACCAGGCCGCCCTCTCGGGAACCAGCGCCCGGCGGGTGGAGCTCGTCACCGAGGACCAGATCCCCCGGGCCGCCGGCGGCGCCGAAATCTTCATCGGCCGTGTCATTTCGGCCACCCTGGTGGGACGCCCCGACCGGGTGCTGAAGGGGGCCTGAGCAGGCGGATCAACTGCTGTATCGGCGGGAATGCCCTCATTGCAGGGCGTCCCGCGGAAATCGCAAGGTATCGCTGG
>CAJXSB010000157.1 GCA_913060435.1 uncultured Desulfococcus sp. | reverse complement strand
CCCCGACATTCAGACTGATTGCGATGTTCGAAAACGGGATCGTCCCTCCACTGAATAGGCGGAAGGCCTCACCTGGGGGCAGGAAGTTGAGGAAAAACACCCCCCCCACCAGGCCAAGCAGAGCGATTCCCAGGAAAATCAATACTCCGAGGCTCTCGAAAAATAGCGCCTTGGCTTCGGAGAATTTTTTGAATGCTGTTTCCTTGCCGAACGCCAGCATCAGATGCACGAAAGAGAGCGCTATCATCACTCCGCCGGCGAAGCCTCCGCCTGACGACAGGTGACCTTGGGAGACGATGTAAACACCATAGAGCAGGATCAGCCCAACGGTGAGACGGGTGACCGTCTTGACAATGAGTGACATTCCCTGTTCAGGCGCTTTACGCATTTTCTCGACCTTTCAAACGGTTGGCCTTCTTTCTACCGATCCGCCGCACCACGGCCGATACGCCTATGACGGCCGTGAAGAGTACGGTGGCTTCGCCCAGGGTGTCATACCCGCGGAAGTCCAGCATGACTGCGGCCACGAGGTTCCCCGCACCGGTCTTTGAAAGGCCCTGTTCCAGGTAGGTCGCGGCGACTCGCATGGCGGGTTCCCCGAAGGTTGGCAGATCCTTGAAACTGGTCGTCGCGATCATCATCAGGATGGCGATAAACCCGATCGCAAAAACGGCACCCAGCGGTCTGCTGCGGGTCGGCGAAGATTCAAGGTCGCGGCGCAAGGTAGCGCGTATCAGGATAATCACCATGAAAATTTCAACGACGATCTGGGTCAGGGCGACATCGGGCGCCTTCAGCAAAAGGAAAACGATTGAGAGCCCCAGCCCCACGGCCCCCAAGGCCACCACCGACGAGAGAAGGTCCTTGATTTCCACCGCGATGATTGAGCCGACAATCATCAGAACGAGTAAGATATAAAGTACCATCATCGTCATTACCCCATCAGCACGTAAAAGAGGATTGCCATTCCCAACAGGTACCAGACGATGTACCTGGGCAGGAGGCCATTGTGAAGGCTGCCGGCCAGCCTGCTGCAGCCAAGTACCGTTTTTCTGCCGACTTCGTAGATATCGAAAAACTTTCTGTCCGCCGCATCGTAAATCAGTTTCAGAATGCCGAGATTCTGAATGGTTTGGTAAAAATCGACGCCTGATACACGCATTTCCGGGTGTTCTTCGAGGATTTCACCACCCACAAACGCTTCCACGGTGCGTGTTTTGCGCAGCGTGCCCAGAAGATAGATGGCCAAGCCGATGCCCAGCCCGATCAGGATCATGATGGCTGCCCAACCGGATCCCCATATGCCGGCAGGGACGATTTCACCGGGGACACTCGGATAGATGAAGAAGCGCAGCGGCAGCGCCGCCGCGAAAACGCCGAACGCAACACACAGAATGCCCAGGATTACCGGGGGAATCCACAGGGTCGGACCGGTCTTCCAGGCGCCGTTTTCCCTGCGCTTGCGCGCGGGCGAGGGCTGTCCGAGAAAAACGGCGTGGACCAGTTTCATGAAACTCGCCAGGGTCAGCGCGCTGCCGAACATCGCCGCGGAAAGCCACAGTATCCAAAGAACGTCTCCGTTTTTGCCCACCTCGATGATCCCTTGATAGATCAGCCACTTGGAGGCGAACCCGTTGAACGGCGGAACGCCGGAAATCGCCAACGATGCAATCAGGAACGGACCGAACGTGATCGGCATGACGCCGGCCAAGCCGCCGAGTCGGTCCAGATCGCTGGTGCCGGCGCTCTTCTCGACCACGCCGCCCGCCAGGAAAAGACAGGACTTGTAAATGGCATTGTTGAGCATGTGGAACAGGCCGCCGGCAATGCCGATGGGGTTGCCGGTCCCGATCCCCAGCACCATGTAGCCGACCTGACTGACGGTGTGGTACCCCAGCAGCCGCTTCAGATCATGCTGTACCAGGGCCATCATCACGGCCGCTATGATGGTAAAGCTGCCCACACCCATCAGGACCGTGTTCATGGTCGTGCTCATTTGAAACATTTCCAGGCTTATCCGCGCCAGGAAATAGATGCCCAGAAGCTTGTCCAGTGAAGCGGGCAGATAGGCGGTCACCGGCACGGGCGCATCTTCCGCTGTATCCGGAACCCAGGTGTGGAAGGGCATGGCGCCGGCCTTGGCAAGGGCGCCCGCTGCCAGGCACAGATACGCAGCCACGGCTTTTCCACCCGTCAAGGCAATGCGGGTCGAATCCATCGTAAGATCCCAGGGGGTGGCCACCTCGGCAAGACGCCATACCATGGCCACTCCCAGCAGCATAAAGGCGTCCGCGCCGCCGACAATGATGAGCGTTTTCCTGGCGGTTTCAGCGGCACGGTCTTTCCGGCCCACAGCGATAAGGAGGCAGAGCAGAAGCCCCAGAAAGCCCCAGAACACAAGGAACAGAATGACATTGTTGGCGAAAATGACGCCGAGACTGGCGACAAACGTGAGGACCGTGTAGAGATAGTAGCGAACCAGCCCCTTCCTCCCGCGCATGTAACCCGATGAATAGAGGAGAATCAGCAGGAAAAACAGGCCCGCAGACACCCCGACAAGCATGGACAGTGAATCGAATCGGAAGAGGTTCGGGTTCATTTATTCCCCATTTTCCGCTTTATCCTGGCTGTCTTTTCCTGCGACAACCGGATGAGGTCATACCCGTCGCCGAGCGTCCTGCCCTCCGGGTCACGCACGGCCATGCGCTCGGTACAGCAGTAGCAGGGATCGATGGCGGCGAGGATGATGGTGGCGTCCGACAGTGTGGCGCCCTTCACCGTGGTCTTGAACGTGGGAAGGTTCATGAAGGTCGGGGCTCTTACCTTGTGGCGCACCGGCCGGTTCGTGCCGTCACTGCGTACGTAGTGGAAAGTCTCCCCGCGGGGTGCTTCGATATGACCGATGCCTTCGCCGGGCGGGATGTCGGCGATGCCGGCGTCGATCTCTCCCCGGGGAAGGTTCAGCAGGCATGCTTTCATGATGCGGACAGACTCGAAGACCTCTCCTATGCGGACGACCAGCTTGTCGAACACGTCCCCGTTTGCGGTTACGATCATGTCCCATTCTACCTCGTCGTATGCGCCGTAAGGGCAATCCTTGCGCACATCCCTGGCCACGCCGGATGCTCGCGCCGTCGGTCCGAGGGCGCTGAAATCAATGGCATCCTGTTTGCTCAGCACGCCGATTCCTTGGGTGCGGGCGTGAAGCACGGGGTCTTCCAGGACCGCTTTGCGGAGCATTTCCAGGGTGGGGATAATGGAATCAAGCTTTCCGAGCGCCACCGGGAGGTCGGCGGCCTTGATATCCCGCCGCACGCCGCCAGGCTTGAACATGGCGTAGTTGTTGCGGTTTCCGGAGAGCATCTCCATGACGTCCAGGATTTCCTCGCGCAGCTTCCACGCCCACATGTAGACGGTTTTGTAACCCAAAAAGTGTCCTGCGAGACCCAGCCACAGGAGATGCGAGTGTATCCGCTCGCCTTCGGCAATGATGGTCCGGATGTACCGGGCACGTCTGGGCACTCCCATGGAAATGATGTCTTCCAGCGCCCTCGTGTAGGCGAAGGGATGGCTGGTGGAGCAGATGCCGCAGATTCTCTCGATGACGAAGGTAGACTGGTCGAAGGTCTTCATCTCCGAGAGCTTTTCGATGCCGCGGTGGTTGTATCCCACCCGCACGTCGATATCCACCACCCTTTCCCCTTCGACCGTGAGGGTGAAGAACTCGGGTTCTTCCTGGAGGGGGTGGTAAGGGCCGATGGGAATAATGGTCTCTTTCATCAAACACCTCGATCCCGGACGGCTTCTTCGTCCCACTCCTGGTAGTCCTGCCGCAAGGGGTACACCCCCTCAGGCCACTGGTCGGGCAGGAGCAGCCGGCGCAAATCAGGGTGCCCCCTGAAGTCTATCCCCAGCAGTTCGTGCATTTCCCTTTCGACCCAGTTGGCCGCTTCAAGGCAGGGGCTGAGGGAATCGATCTCCGGCTGCGACCGGTCCAGCTTCACCCGGATCGAAATCAGCAAATTGATGTCTTCGAGGGTAAAATGATAGAGAATCTCAATGCTTGTACGCGAATCGACCCCCGAAGCGGTGTTGAAACGCGCTCCCAGATCGCTGAAGATGTAGGTGCCCACACGGACGATCGCCTCGGGTCGGATTTCGATGTAGACCCGCTTGGGCGACTTGTCGAAGAAATCGATAATGTCTTCCCCGAATCGGGTACGGATCCTGGCCAGAATCTCTTCGCGCGTCATTTGTTCTTCACCTTTTCCAATAGCTTTACCATACCGGCAATGATGGCCTCCGGTTTGGGTGGACACCCGGGGATATAAACGTCCACCGGAATGATCCGGTCCAAAGGCTGGGGGCAGTTGTAGCTGTGTATGAACATGCCTCTCGACAGGGCGCACTCGCCGATGGCGACCACGAAGCATGGGCGAGGGACCTGTTCGTAGAGCCGCTTCATGCGTGCGACCGACTGCCGGTTGCATGAACCCGTGATCAGAAGCAGATCCGCATGCTTGATACTACCGGCCGGCAGCATCCCGAACCGCTCGATGTCATACCGCGGCGTCAGGCAATCCAGTACTTCTATATCGCAGTTGTTGCAGCTGCCTGTGGACAGATGGTACACCCACAAAGATTTCAGCAGGGCCTTCAACCGTATATCCATGTATATCTTCCCGAAGCGCCGGCGTTCTAGTGGCCCCATGCCGCCAGAAGCACGGCACCGATGGAGATGAAAGTCACGGGCCCCCAGAAGAACTTGAGGGCCTGGTCGATGCGCAGGCGGGGGTTCGTATTCCGGCCCACCGTTATCAGCGCCAGCAGCCCGACGTACTTCAGCACGCCCCAGAACAGATGAACGCCGTCACAGCGCACGCCTCCCAGAAACAGTATTATCAAGAAAAACGGGAGGATGAACAGCAGCATATCCTTCATCAGCCGGTAGATTGCAAGCGGAGGACCGCCGTACTCGACCAGGGGGCCGCAGAGAATTTCCGTTTCGGCCTCCGGTATATCGAACGGCACCAGGGCGAGCTTGGCCTGCATGCACACGATGGCCACCAGTAAAGCCAGGGCACCGGCCGGACTTGTGGCCGTAGCGCCGTTTGCCCTTTGAAAATTCAGTATATCCCCCAGCCTGATAGAACAGTCGGCCTCGATCACGGGGACCAGAGCCGCCAAGACGAAGGGCAGTTCATAGGCGAGCACAAGTTTCATCTCCCGGGAGGCCCCGAGGCCGGCAAGCGGATTACGCGAGGCAAAACCACCCAGAATAACGCTCAACGAAGGAATGGCCAGCAGGTACAGAGCCACAATCCAATCGCCGACAAAGCCTTGGGACGGATAAAGACTGTTCACCCATAACACGGTCGACACCACCATGACGCTGGCAAGACCGATCATTGGGGCCGCCAGAAACGTCACGCGCGATACGCCCGACGGGAGAACGGTCTCCTTGCCCAGCAGTTTCACGATGTCGAGCAGGGGCTGAAGCAACGGGGGGCCGACCCGGTACTGGATTCGCGCGGTCACCTTGCGATCGATCCAGCTTGCCGCCAGCCCGATACAGGTGGTAAGCAGGAAGCCGAAGACCAAAAGGTAGATCAGATGGATCATGCCTTGTCCCTGTTCCAGTGTGTCGAATGGACGATTAGGTTGTCGCCCACCAGAAACGTGTTTGCGTCCAGTTCGAGGTCGCCCCTCAGCAGATCGAGGGCGCCGTATGGGCATGTGCGGATGCACAGAGGCTCGCCCGGCTCTTCGCGCCGGTCCAGACAGAAATCGCAGATATGAATGAGCTGGGGAACATGTTCCGGATAGATGGTGCCGTAAGGGCATGCATGGGAACAGGACCGGCAGCTGACGCACCGCATACCGTGCCTTACCAGCATGTTGTTCCTTTGCTGCTCAAGCGCGTCTCGGGGGCAGGCATTTACACAATGGGGCGCTTCGCATCGGCGGCACACCAGGTAATACGTTGCCAGCTCGGCTACGGAGGCAATCCCGTTGTTCTCCGAATGGTAAAAGTAGCTGCACTGAATGACGCACTTTTCACATTCACCCGCCGTACAGATGTCCAGGTCGACGAAGAGCCGCAATTCCGGAGTCTGTTGCGGCCCGGCATTGAATCTACCATGATGGAGCTGTTCGGCGCTCGAACGCATCCTGTCGATCCTCCCTCCTATCCCCAGATGTCCGGGAAGTTCTTGATCTGCGTATAGTTAAACACCGGACCATCCTTGCAGCAGTAATAGGTTCCAAGCCGGCAATGGCCGCACTTGCCGATACCGCACGACATGTTCTTCTCCATGGAAAGGTATAGATTCTCCTCGCGGAGCCCTAACTGGAGAAGCTTCCGGGTGGAAAACTTCATCATGACCGGTGGTCCACAGAGAATCCCCACCCCATTTTCGCAGTCGATGTCGATGCCGTCCAGGATGCCGGTCACGAGGCCCACCGGACCCCGCCACCCCGCATCCCCTTGGTCAACGGTAATCAATAGATCCAGATCGCGTCGGGCGGCCCATGCGTCCATTTCTTTACCGTAGAGCAGATCTGCGGGCGATTTGCATCCGCCCCGGAAAATGAGCTTGCCAAACCGGCTTCGCTGGTCCAACAGGACATACATCAGGGTTCGGATCGGTGCGAACCCGCACCCGCCGCCCACAACGATCAAATCTTTGCCGACGAATGCCTCCAGCGGATAGCCCCGGCCGTACGGGCCTCGCAAACCGACAATATCGCCGGGCTTCAGCTGGTGCACCTTTTCCGTCACCTTGCCCACCCGCATGACCGTCACTTCCATGCAATCCTTCCAGGTCGAGGGCGAGGAAGGCGTAAAGGGGGCTTCACCGACACCGGGAACCGTCAGTTGGATGAACTGGCCTGGCCTGAAATTAATTTTCTCATCCGGTCGTAGCCGAAGGGTCTTGATGGTCGGCGTCTCGGCGATGACGTCCACTACCTCCGCCCCGATCGGCCGGTATGGATTCATGCCGCTACGCATGGTTCACCAGTCTCTTCAGAATTCGTCGGATGTCGATTTTAGCCGGACAGGCCGATATGCAGCGGCCACACCCGGTACACGCATACATGCCGGCCACCTTCGGAAAAAAATCGAACTTCTTTTCAAACCGGTTGCGCAGTCGCATCCACAGTTTCGGTCGGGGATTGGCTCCGCCGGCTACCCGGGCGAAATCCTTCAGCAGGCATGCGTCCCAGATGCGGAACCGTTCGATGTGCGCTTTACCCTTCTGGTCGTACAACAGGAAGCAGTGGCAGGTGGGGCAGATGGTGTTGCAGGCGCCGCATTCCACACATGTTTGCGCTTCATCGGCCCAGATTTCCGCTTCGTAATTTCGGGCAACCGCACCTTCCAGGGCGTCCTGATGGGGAATCCGATTCTGTTCGATGTTTTTTTGGACGGCATGAATGACGTGCCGTCGTGTCTCGTTACGGTCCCGCGTCCGTTGCTCCCCCGCATCGGCAAAGAGCGCGGCACGGCCTGCGACAATCGCTGTTCCTTTCTGGGAACCGGTCTCCACCAGAAAGCCGTCATCGAGCGGCGACAGGTTGATGTCGAAAGCCTCCCGGGGATAAGGATCCACATTCAGGGCCAGGCAAAAACAGGTGTCGATGGCGTAGGTGCAATCAGCGGAGATGATGAGATTCGCTTCCCGGGCCCTGGCATAGTATGGGTCCGCATAATCATGCCCCCTGAACACGTGGTCCAGGATCGCGAAGGCCTTCAGATCGCAGGCCTTGGCACCGACGATGCACACCGGGCGGTCTTCGCCGTGGACCACGTCCGGACTGAACCCCTCGGCAACCTTTTGGCGGGCCCGGAAAAAGAAAGCCTTCAACGGTTCGAAGGCGCGGACTTCGCCGATAACCACATCATCGGTCAGACCCGCGTAAGGACGGTAATAGCGGTGAATATTTTTTCTGCAAGGGACATAGACCTGGTAGTCCCGCTCCAGATCGTGGAGCAGCCTGCCGAAATCCTCATGTGAGATGTAGCGCATGCTTCCCCCACGGATGCCTCCTGCCGCTCAGGGCAGAATCAGAAGCTGCCACCATATCGACCAAGGAAAGACGACGCACCAGAAGCCAGTCGTTGCCTGCAAGCAGCGAACGCTGTCAGGTCCGCATGAAAATCAGCCTCATAAAAGGCCGCAGCCAACGACGGCTGAAACAGAGAATAACAATGAAGGTTAGAAATTTGGAACGGCGGTTAAATACCCGGTTGCACGCCTGCGAAATAGTTCTTTCAGCTGGCTTCTTTAGCACACAGTGTATAATACCATGCACACCACTTCAAGCATTTTTGTGCTCGATCAGGAACTGTCTGAGTGCCAGATCTTCAACCACCGACAAATTTTGAATCACGTTGAAAGATCCAGCTACGATGGGGTTAAATTTCCGCCGGCAGGAAAAGCATCGGGCAAGATTGTGACCGGCATCTTCCTTATGTCACAATCCAAACCGTATCCTTACGGGCCGTATGGACCACCTTGTTACTCACGCGGCCCATAAAAAACTCGCTGATTTCGGACAGCCCCCGCCGTCCCACAACGATGGTGGCCCATCCCCCATTGTGGGCCGCATCGACAATGGCTCCCGCACGACTCGAAATCCCCGTAACGGTTTTGGTGGAGATGTTGTCCGGATCGAATCCGCCTTCTTTCAGAATCTTGACCGGTTCAATGAGAACCGAATCCATTTCTTCCATCACATCCGCTTCGGAGGCTGCCAATTCGGGATGGAATCCGCCACGCACCGCATGTAACAGCCGTACCTTGTAATCTTTGAGCGGACCAAGCATATCGGCGACAAAGTGAACAGCCCGGGTGGCGCAGGGAGACCCATCCACGGCCACCAGTACCTTTTTATTGATCGGTTTAAATCCGGCAATGAGCAGGGGAACAAACGTCTGCTTCTCCAGCAGTTTCAGGGTGACACTGCCAATGATAATGTTTCGCAGCGCCGATGTGCCTCGACGGTGAACCAGGACAGCATCATATCCCTTTTGAGCCTCCGTGATGATGTCCCTGGCAATCCCCTTTTTGCGATTCTGGATCTTCACATCTACGGCAGTCTCGGCGTGCCCGGCGTCCAACAGCAGCTGTTTGGCATCATCCATGTACTTGCGAATTTTCTTCTTCTGCTCTGCCTCCCAGCTGCGTACATGAGCCACGACCTTGACACTCTTGGGCTCCTTTTCCAAATCGTAGTATGCCGTTGGAATACTTTTGTATACATGGAAAACAACGATCTTCATGCCCTTAAAGGCTTCTTCTTCTCCAGCGTAATTGACCGTCTGCATCGCATTTTCCGAACCGTCCACAGTCAACAGTAAACGTTTTTGTCTGGGTACCATGATTTTCCTCCTCTTCTCGGCCATGTGACCAAATCAATTGTTTTTGAAACAGTATAAGCGATCTGATCGCTGGGGTCAAAACAAGCTTGTTATTGACAGCAATTCTCGGTCAAAGAAAAGGGGTGTTGTGTGGAACTGGCAGTCCCCAAGGACGTTTCCAAAAAAGACCGTTGGTTCTTCACTAATGGTTGGGGTATTGCTGAGCAGCAGGAAACGACCGGTGACGAGTCTGTCCAAACCAAGCCTAAGGGCTCCCGCCAAAAAAA
>CAJXSB010000156.1 GCA_913060435.1 uncultured Desulfococcus sp. | reverse complement strand
GACACCGGCTCCGGCCACCAGAACGACGCCATCTGGGCCTACAACATCCAGAGCGGCGAGCTGACCCGGATCGAAACCACGCCCTACGGCTCCGAGACGACCTCCCCCTACTACTACCCCAACATCAACGGGTGGGCCTATATCATGAGCGTCGTCCAGCATCCCTACGGCGAATCGGACCAGGACCAGCTGGCGGATGCCTCGGATGCCGCCGCCTATGTCGGCTTCATCGGCCCCATGCCGGCCATGGACTGATCACCCTGCGGCAACCGTAGCTGAGCAGGCTGCCGGATCCGGACATCCGGACCTGGCAGCCCAGGGTCGGTTCAGCATTATCATCGACTTTTTCAACGCCGCCGGGCATCCAACTGCCGGCGGCGTCATCCAAGGAGGAGGCATGCTGAAAAATATCCAGAATATTCCGCTGTGGGGCGTCTGCCTGCTGCTCTTTTTACTGGGCGCGCTTCTGGTCTACTATGGGTTTGACCTGGTCTCCGTTCCCGGGGTCCGGGAGCACCGCGAATCCATCTACATTCTTTTCGGGTTGATGCTGTGCGGCGCAGGCGCCGGGATCGGTTTCATGATACGAAGGAGCTAGAGCATGTCGACCAGCAAAGACGACGCCACACCCACCGACATCCCTGATGCAGCCTCGAAAAAACTGATCCACCTTCCCCTTCCGGGTCAGTCCCTGTTCCACGGAAGCCTGTCCCGATGGATCACTCCCCCGGTAGAAAAGCTCCTCTCTGTCGACAAAATCAACACCGTCTACACCGCCCTCGCCCAATCCGGCGGCCATGCGGATTTCTTCGATCGGGCCCTTGCGCTGCTGCAGGTCGACTACCGGGTGTCGGAGACGGATCTGGCGAAGATTCCGGAGACCGGGCCCCTCATCATCATCGCCAACCATCCCTTTGGCGGCATCGAGGGCATCATCCTCGGAAGGATTGCCGCAGGCATCCGGAAGGATGTCAAGATTCTGGGAAACCAGCTTCTACAGCAAATCCCCGAACTCCGGGAGCGGATTATCCCGGTGGATGTATTCGAGGGGCATGGATCGGTTCCCGCCAACGCATCGGCCTACCGCCAGGCGGTCCGCTGGCTGCGAAAGGGCGGCGCCCTCATCACCTTTCCGGCAGGCGAGGTCTCCCATCTGAACCTGCGCCGCAGGTGCGTCGAGGACCGCCCGTGGCCGCCCCATATCGGCAGCCTGGTGCGGATGACCCGCGCCAGGGTTCTTCCGGTCTTCATCCCGGGACGAAACAGCGCCCTGTTCAACCTGCTGGGGCTGGTCAACCCCATGCTCCGGACGGCCATGCTGCCCCGGGAGCTGGTGCGAAAAGGCGCCGCTGACGTCCCGATCCTCATCGGCAGGCCGATCATCTGGCAGCGCCTGAACCGCTTTGACAGCGACGAAGCGATTACCCGTTATCTTCGCTTCCACACCTATTTTCTGGAAAATCGCGCACCAGAGCTGCAGCGGCCCCCGGCCGTGCACCGCCGGCCGAAAGCGCGGACAGCGGACTTTTCGCCGGTAATACCGCCGGTTCCATCAGCAGACCTGCAACGGGAGCTGGCGGCGCTGCCTCCCGACCAGCTGCTGGCCACCCAGAAATCCTTCAGCGTCTATGTCGCCCGCGCTGCACAGATCCCCGCGCTGATGCGGGAAATTGCAAGGCAGCGGGAGATCAGCTTCCGGGACGTGGACGAGGGTACGGGCAAGCCGCTCGACACGGATGCCTTCGACGAATGGTACCTGCAGCTCTTTCTGTGGGACCGCAGGGCCGGAGCGGTCGCCGGCGCCTATCGACTCGGCCTTACCGATGAGATTCTTCGGGATAAGGGCCTGAGGGGCCTCTACACCCACTCCCTCTTCCGCATCCAGCCGCAGTTTCTGGGCCAGATGGGAACCGCCGTGGAGCTGGGCCGATCCTTCATCCAGCCCGAATACCGGCGTCGGCATGGCTGCCTCGCACTGCTGTGGCGGGGCATTGGCGAGTTCATCGCCCGAAACTGCCGCTACCGGACGCTCTTCGGCCCCGTCAGCATCAGCCGGGACTATCACCGGGTGTCCCGGAATCTCATGGTCGAGTTTCTGCGCAGCACCACCGCGGACCAGCGCTTTCTGCGTCTGGTCTCCCCCCGTCATCCCTACCGCACCACAGGAAGACGCAAGGCACCCAGCCCGGAAGCCCTCCGATCCGGCGACCTCGAGCATATTTCCATGCTGGTCTCGGAAATCGAATCCGATGGCAAGGGCGTTCCCACCCTGATCAAGCATTATCTGAAGCTGAACGGGAAGTTCATCAGTTTCAATGTGGACCGCCATTTCTCCGATGTCGTGGACGGCCTCGTGGTCGTCGACCTGACCCAGACGGAGGCCAGGATCCTCCGACGGTTCATGGGGGATGCGGGCCATGACGCCTTTGCCGCCCACCATGCCGGCGGGGGCGAAGCCGACGTCGCCTGAACAGATGCTGCAATGGCGCCAAAGGATGCGGCGCCTCCCGAACAAAACAACAAGTCCCTCCCCGGCCGCGTCCCGAATTTCGGCGGGACTGCGGCCGGGAAGCGTCGTTCAGAGCGCATCCGCCGGAGCCGCCTCCAGTGCCTCGGAGGATTCCGCCATGTCGATGCGCTCCTTGACGATGGAGAGGAATCGAAGCATGTCACGGCTCCGCCGGGGCAGTGCCGTCGTCGACGGTCCGGCAGCCGGCGGGGATGCGCCTTGTGGAAAGGCTGCTCCCCGCCTCGTGCCGAAACGCCTGGTGGTGTTGCAGGCGTGTTTTAGAAGTCGATCTGGAACCGCGTTTGGAAAATATTTGCTTTTCCGTCTTCCGCTTCGGCGCGGTCCTCGACATCGGCGTAAATGTAATTGAACATCATGCGGGAGTTGGGGTTCCAGTACCAGTTGAGGCCCAGCGTGAGGTTGTTCTCCTCCCCGCCCTCGATTTCACCGTCGTTCAGATCCAGCCAGGACCAACGGGCGGCGAGCTCCCAGGCGCCGATCCCGGCGTCCTCCCCGAGGCCGAAATTGTTGTTCGGCTTGATCCGGCCAAAAGCGCCCGAAGAGGTGCTGTAGGGGCGATTCTCTCCGGTGGGAAACCAGCTTCCGGCAAGATAGGCGCCCTGAAATGTCGGGTCATCCGCAGCAGAGGCGTCCAGATTGGTCCAGAAGTATTCCCCCTGGAGGGAGAACGGCCCCCAGACGAAAGCGAGCTCGGGGTTCAGCAGGTCTGCCCCGTCCAGGTCGATGCTGCCCGTGTCCACCAGGCGGACGTCGGTCAGGTGGGACTCCGGCCGGTTCCGGTAACGGGCCGTGGTGCTGCCTTCATCCCGGAACTGATGGCTGTAGCCGAGCCCCAGGTGAAGGAGCCGCCGGCCTTCATCCGCATAATACGGCAGACCGGTGAGGCGCAGGGTCATATTGAGATTCGTATCGTCGTTAAAATCCGAATCCCCGTCATCATCGGTATCCCCATAGAAGACCCCGGCCCCCCAGGTCATCCGCTTGTCCAGAACGGTGTTGGACGCCCGGATGCCGGAGTTGCGGCTGGGGGAGAACGCTCCGGTGGGAAGGGACCGCTCCATGAAGGTGATGTATTTGCTGCTGGTCTGCTCCTCCAGGGAGAAAGGCTCCTTCATGTGCCCAACGAGGACTTTGCCCATCACGGGGATGTTCTGCATGCCGATATAGACATCCTTGAAGTCCGCGTCACCCCCGCCGAAATCGTACTGCGCTTTGAAGAGGACGTCCTCCCAGAGGCTTCCGGAGATGAAAAGCCTCGCCCGGCGGAATTCAACGCCGTTGCCCTTGAGGTCATTGTCGCCGTAGACGCCGTTCGACTCGTTCTCTTCCAGGGAGCCGTCCGGGTCGATGGCGCCCCAGTCGAACTGGATGCGGCCGCCGACCTTCACCTTGAAGGCGCCGTCGTTCCGGTTGATGTTGAGGCCGTTGTTCCAGTTCACTGTATAGTCTTCCTCCGACTTCTGCTTCTCCGCCTCGGCCTTCTGCATCAGCTCCTGGTACTGCGTTTCCGTAACGATGTTCTTGTCCTTCAATATCTGAAGGATTTCCTCCGTCGTGGCCGTCTCCTTTTCCTCCGCATCACAAACGGCCGCGCTGGCGAAGAGCATCGCCATCACGGTCATCACTGCCATTGCCGCCGCCGTCCGCTTCAGAGCTGCCAGCGCTCCTGCATAATGAATCATCTTTTTTTTCTCCTCCGGTTGTCACGTTGTCATCTGCTGGGCCCTGTCGCGGCGTTCATCCGGTGCCGGGTGGTATCCTCCGGCGGGCCGCCCATGAACATCCCACCGCAGCAGGTTTCCTATCATTGACTGCTGCAGGAGCGCTCTTTTCAGCGGCGCTCGGGGAATCTATCGGCTTCCGGATGTCGTGCAAAGGGCCTCGCTCCTGTCCGGAACGGGTCCAGATGAAAGCAAAACCCGTCCGGCACTAACAGAACGACCGTAATCCAGGTCTGTTTGGATCGGATGAAAAGTCTGTTAGATAACGATGAGAGAAGCCAACATCACACTCCTCAAACATTTCTCCCTTAGGTTCGTGGAAACCGTTGATCCATTGCCGGCAACCCCGCGGATACCTCGCGGACTAGCGCCCCTAACAAAAAACAAACATAATTAAAACAGATTTTGAACGTCGACGGGTTATTCTTCACTGACATTTTGTGGCCTGCATCGATCTGAAGCCACGAAAGCAACGTCAGCCAACGTCGAAGAAGGCTACTGACACACCACAACCCCATTCAGGAGGCATTTGATGAAGAAAGTGAAAAAGTTCCTGCTGTTGACGGCTGCCGCCGCCCTGGCGGCCGCCATGACCCTTGCCGATGTTCCCGCAGCCGATGCCGAGCAGATCCGACTGACGGGCTCCGGGGCGAGCTTTCCGTTCCCCCTCTACTCGACCTGGTTCAAAACCTTTGGCAGAGAGAACAAGGAGATCATCATCAACTACCAGGCCAAGGGCAGCGGCGCCGGCATCAAGGATTTCATCAACCACACCGTCGACTTCGCGGCCAGTGACGCCGCCATGAAGGACGAAGAGATGGCGCAGGTCAAGGAAGGCGTCCAGCTTCTTCCCATGACCGCCGGCAAGGTGGTGCTGGCCTACAACCTGCCCAAGGTGAAAAAGACCCTCAATCTGCCGAGGGAGGTCTATCCGGCCATTTTTCTCGGAAAAATCACGAAATGGAACGATCCGGCCATCGCCGAGGCCAACCCCGGCGTCACCCTTCCGGACATGGATATCACGGTGGTTCGGCGATCCGACAGCAGCGGCACGACCTTCGTCTTCACCAAACACCTGAGTGCCGTCAGCGAGGAATGGAAAAACGGCCCCGGCACGGGCAAGACCGTCAACTGGCCCGACAGCGACAAGTTCATTGCCGCACCGAAAAACGACGGCATTGCCGCCACCATCAAGCAGACGCCCGGCGCCATCGGATACATGGAGTACGGGTACGGCAAGCTGACCAAGATCCCGATGGCGGCCCTTGGAAACAAGGCCGGCAAGCTGGTGGCGCCGACCCTGGAGAGCGGTCAGGCGGCGCTGGCCCAGGCGAAGATGCCTGCTGACATGCGGGTGTGGCTGCCCGATCCCGACGGGAACGACGCCTATCCCATCGTGACCTATACCTGGATGATTTTCTACAAGAAATACGATGACCCAAAGAAAGTGGAATCCATCAAAAAAATGCTGGAGTACTGCCTGACCAAGGGTCAGCAGATGAGCGAAAAGCTCGGCTACATTCCCCTGCCGGAGAATGTTGTCGAGGCGGTACGCAAGGCTTCCGTGAACATTCAATAGCATGACCACCGGCGGCGCCCGTCCGGGGTCATCCCGGACGGGCGCCCAGCACTGCTTCAGTGCCTGCCGCCGTTTACCATCAAACAGGAACAGGACTGCTTATGGCATCAGAATCAATACAAGACGCGCTGGAATCAGCCCAGATGATATCCACGCCGCCATCCAGCGGGGACATGACCCTCGACCGGGTCTTTCGCTCGTTGACGATGGTGTGCACCGTGATGATCATCCTGCTGCTCGCCTACATCGTCTACGAAATCGGAGGCAAAGCGCTTCCGGCCATGTCGGATTTGGGCATCGGCTTCATCACCTCGAGCACATGGGACGTCAACCAGAACCAGTTCGGGATACTGCCCGAGATCTGGGGCACCCTCTACAGCTCTTTCATCGCGCTGATCATCGGCGGTTTTTTCGGCATTACCATCGCCATCTTTCTGACGCAGGATTTTCTGCCCCACAAGCTTGAGATCCTCTTCAAGAACATCATCGAGCTCCTGGCGGCCATTCCCAGCGTCGTATATGGCCTCTGGGGCATTTTCATCGTCATTCCCACCATTCGTCCCCTCTGCGACTGGCTCAACGAAGCCTTCGGATGGATACCGTTTTTTTCCACGACCCTGGCGGGACCGGGGATGGCGCCGGCCTCACTGGTGCTTGCCATCATGATTCTTCCCACCGTGGCCGCCATCTCCCAGGATGCCCTCTATGCCGTGCCTGCAAAGGTGAAGGAAGCGGTATACGGCATGGGGGCGACGCGCTGGGAGGCGATCCTCAAGGTCATTTTGCCCATGGCCTCCACCGGCATATTCGGGGGGCTCGTTCTCGGATTCGGAAGGGCGCTTGGCGAGACCATGGCGCTGGCCATGCTCGTGGGTAACTCCAATCAGATCAGCCTCTCGCTCTTTTCGCCGGCCAATACCCTGGCTGCGCTTCTGGCATCCAACTTTCCGGAAGCCGGTCGGACAGAGACCGAGGTGCTGATGTACGCCGCAATCGTCCTCCTGGCCATCACCCTGATCGTCAACGTCATCGGCGGCATCATCATCAATATGACCAACGTGGGGAAAGGAGTGCAGAAATGAAAGACGCCACTTCCACAGTCCCTGCCCGGGACAGCATCAAGCTGCCCCCGCTGGAGCGCACGATGTTCGAGCCGCGAAGCATGATCTCCGCTCTGCTGAGCACGATCACGTGGGTGGCCTCCGTCCTCGCCTGCATACCGCTCTTCTCTGTTCTCATCATGCTTCTCTATCGCGGTGGATCACGGCTGCGCCTGGAGGTGTTCACCTCCCTGCCGCCCACCGCATTTGAAATTGGGGGCGGCTTTGGAAATGCCATCATCGGTACCCTCCTGATGGTGGGCATCGGCGCCCTGATCAGCGTACCCCTGGGGATCTTCAGCGCAGTCTTTCTGTCCGAGCTCAATCCCGCCAGCCGCATTTCCGAGGTGGCGCGCTTCTGCGCCAAGACCCTGACAGGCCTGCCGTCCATTCTCGCCGGCGTATTCGCCTACGCCGCCGTCGTCCTGGTGACGGGAAGCTATTCCGCGCCGGCAGGCGGCATCGCCCTTTCCCTCCTCATGATCCCCACCGTGGTTCTGACAGCGGAGGAGGCGATGAAAATGGTGCCGAAGCGCATGAAGGAGGCCGCAATAGGGATGGGCTGCACCCCCACCCAGGTCATCTGGAAGGTGGTGTTTCCCACCGCCATGCCGGGAATGATCACCGGCGTCATGCTGGCGGTGGCCCGGGCTGCGGGCGAAACCGCTCCGCTCCTTTTCACGGCACTCTTCAGCGACTACTGGCTCTTCCAGGGCGGAGAGCTTGCGCTGATGGAGCCCACGGCGTCGCTGGCGGTTCTGATTTACAATTTTTCCGGCATGCCCTTCGAGAACCAGATCGAACTGGCCTGGGTCGCATCACTCGTTCTCGTTTTGATGGTGCTGGTCATCAACATTCTGAGCCGCCTGATCGGTCAGAAGCGCGTCGCGTAATCAGGTACGGAGTGGATAAGCATTCCGGACAAAGGAGAACCATTATGGAAGATACACAAACATTGACTATGGAACCGGGGCTGCAGGCCGACGCTGCGTCGGATGCTGCCGCGAACACTGCCGATGCGGTCATCGACTGCCAGGTGGACCAGCTCTTTTACGGCAGCTTTCTGGCCGTCCGCGACAGCCATATCCCCATCGAGAAAAGCAAAATTACCGGATTTATCGGACCTTCCGGCTGCGGAAAAAGCACGGTGCTTCGCTGCCTGAACCGCATGAACGACCTGATCCGGGTGTTTCGTTTTGTCGGCCGGGTCCAATTTATGGGAAAAGACATCTACGCCGCCAACATGGACCCGGTCGCCATCCGGCGTCATATCGGGATGGTCTTCCAGCAGCCCAATCCCTTCTCCATGAGCATCTACGACAATGTCGCTTTTGGGCTTCGCCTGAACCGCTACAAGGGAAGCATCGCCGAAAAGGTGGAAAACGCCCTCAGAAAAGCCGCTTTGTGGGATGAGGTAAAAGACAAGCTCAAAAACAACGGGCTCTCGCTCTCGGGCGGCCAGCAGCAGCGACTGTGCATTGCGCGCGCCATCGCTACCGAACCTGCGGTGCTGCTGATGGACGAGCCCTGCTCCGCCCTCGACCCCATCGCCACGCGCAGAATCGAAGAGCTCATGATCGAGCTCAAGGAAAAATACACCATCGCCGTGGTGACCCATAACATGCAGCAGGCCCAGCGCGTCGCAGACAAGACCGCCTTCCTGTCGGTAGATATCTCTCAGGGAGGGCGAACCGGCTATCTGGTCGAGTACGGCGACACCGCAGCGCTGTTCGAGAATCCCAAAGAACAGCTGACGCAGGAGTACATCCGCGGGGAATTCAGCTGATGAAACGGAGGAAGGCCATGTTCCTTGGGCGATTATCGATGATGATCCTGGCAGCGATCGGTGTTTTCATGCTGCTTTCCTGTAGTTCGTCCGAGCCAGAACCGCCGAAAGATGCCACCATTCTTCACGGCGCCGGCGCCACGTTTCCGGCGCCCCTGTACAAGGAATGGATCTCCGCCTATCAGAAGGCGCATCCAGACATCGTCGTCGACTACGAGGCTGTCGGCTCCGGAGAGGGGATCCAGCGTTTCATGTCCGAATCGGTGGACTTCGGCGCCAGCGACGCCGCCATGAGCGACGAGCAGATCGCCCAGGTGGCGCGGGGCGTTCGCTTGATACCCGCGACGGCGGGCATTATTGTCCTGGCCTACAACGTGGCGGGTGTTTCGGAATTGAAACTTCCACGGGATGTCTACGCCGACATCTTTCTGGGCAGGATCAACAAATGGAATGACCCGCGGATTCAAGCGGCCAACCCCGATGCTACCCTCCCAAATCTCAACATCGTCATTGTCGCGCGACAGGACAGCAGCGGCACCACCTATGCCTTTACCAACCACCTGAGTGCCGTCAGCCCCGAATGGCGCGACCGGGGGCCGGGTACGGGCAAGCTGGTGGACTGGCCTGGAAACGCCATGGTGGCCCGGGGAAATGGAGGGGTGGCGGGCCGGATCAAGATCAGCGAAGGTTCCATCGGCTATGTCGAATTCGGCTTTGCCCGGCGTGCCGGCCTCCGAATGGCAACGCTGGAAAACAGATCCGGAAATTTTGTGCCGCCCGTCGCCGGCAGCGGCACTGCAACCCTCCGACACCACGAGACCAAGATGCCCGATAACCTTCGGATCTTTTTTCCGGACCCCGAAGGAGAGGCTTCCTATCCCATCGTCACCTACAGCTGGATTATGCTGTATGAGCGCTACCCGGACGCCCAGAAATGGGCAGCGCTGCGGTCCTTCATCGAATGGGGACTCA
>CAJXSB010000155.1 GCA_913060435.1 uncultured Desulfococcus sp. | reverse complement strand
GAAGCAGCAGGAGAAAATCGCATTGGAATTCGGCGACGTCCTCTTTACCCTGGTCAATGTCGCCCGTTTTGCCCGGATCCACCCGGAGACTGCCCTGACGCGGTCCACACGCAAGTTCGAGGAGCGCTTCCACCACCTCGAGCAAACAGCACAGGCCAGCGGCAGGGATATCGACAGCGTGCCCCGGGAAGAAAAAGAACAGCTATGGCAGGAAGCCAAGAAGATCAGAACGGGCGAGACCCCAGCCGCTTGAGGGCTCCCACACGAACGCCCCGCACCTACGCATCCTCGGGCCCGTCGTCTTCGGCATCGACATAACGCCGCCGCCTTATGGCCTGACGAATGAATGCGATGCACGTCATCAGGGCGGCCAGGAAAAAGAGGATTTCGTAAAGATAGGCAGAGGCCGCCAGCCACCAGGCATCGGCTCTTGCCAGGGAACGCTGCCAGCCGTCCTCGATATCCGCCAGCGACCGCCCCGCCACGGCGGCAAAAACCACTTCGGGAGAGCCTTCTTTCAACCCATCCAGAAGCCGGAGCAGCACGTCGACGCCGTATTGCGTGACCACGTAGTCGACAATGCTTCTGCTGGCATCGTAGGCCAGCGCCACCGCTTCCTGCCCTCCGGAAAATAGACGATCCAACTGTTCTATATCGGGGATGGATCCGGAAACGGCGGCCCTGCGGAGGGCAGCGCCCCTGCCGGGAATCAGCAGTTCAGACATGCCGTCGCTGTACCATTGGGCGATGCCTTCGTCAAGCCACCGGGGGAGATGCGCCCTCGGAATATACTGATGCAGGAGAAGGTGACACATTTCGTGGTTCAGGGTGGTTTCGAGCATCATGCCGCGTCGACGCATCTTTGTGGCATCGATGACCACCACCCCTTTTTCGGGCAGAACAAAGGCAGCAAAATAGCGGCTCCCGATCATGCGCCGAAACCGCTCCTCCTGCCCCACCAGCCAGACGGCTGTCCTTCCCCGGAGCGTCCAGCCCAGCCGAGCCGCCAACGCCTCCCTCAGCACCGGAAAGCGTTCGGCGACCTCATCGGCAGCCCCCTGGAGCTGTGGTGGGAAGAAAACACTGACATCCTCCGAATCCGAACGCCGGTATGTCCCTTCACCGAAGGCAGCTCCCGGGCACGCACCTGCCAGCAGCAACAGCGCCGCGGCCATCACCGGGGCGCTGTTTCTTGCGAGCTCTTTCATGATGTTTCTGCTGCGGCTATTTTTTCCAGAACCCGTCGATCTTGAAAGTCACGTTGACATTGACGTTGAAATCCTTCAGCAGCGCAATCTCCTTGACCTTCTCCAGCAGTTCGCCTATGGCTCGGATTTCTTCGGCCCCGATGCCTCCGGCGAAATCCGGCAGTGAAACCGCCTCCTGCGGGACAGTTTTCTTTTCACGGACAGCCGCCCTGGTGGTTTTTCCGGCTCGGGTCCGGCGGGTTTTCCTCGACACCGACTTTTTTCCGGATCGGGAGTCAACATATTTCCCAAGCGCCGGAAAGTCTTTCAGCGCCTGATCCAAAGGGTAGCGCTCCTTTCCGGTCTTCAGGGTCATCCCGTATGCCTGCTTTGGGGAAAGGTTCAGAAACTCATCCACGACCCGATAGGTGAATCGGTTTCCCTCCCGCTCCTTGTGGATAAAATATCCCAGTTCACACTTGTCCGCATCCGTAATCCTGGAGAGCATGCTTGCAACATCCTGAACCTTGACCGTCTTCCCGGAGGTGTCCGAGATGATATCCGTAATTTCTTTGGAGCGGAGGGGGGCGCCGCTCATCAAGGTTTCAATGATTAGGTGAACGGTACTTTTCTTTTCTTTTTCCGTCATTAGACTTTTCCTTATCCCTTTCATCTATTTTTCTTCTTCCCAGTTTTCTTCTTCCAACAATCTGTCTGCAGCGACCTGCGCATCCCTGAACCTCTTTCAGGAATCGCCCGGAAACCGGTCTGTTCTGTGCTCCGTGCGAGACCCACCAAGAATTTTTTAGAGATTAATGAGAAATATAGGGACGATTGAAGATTTTGTCAAAAATTTTATGCGATTATAGGCCACATTCCCTGCATTAGAATTATGATGATCCGATCCTGTTGATCTTTCTATAAAAAATCAGCACGAACGGTGACACAGAGGGCGTTTCTTCTTCGGGCAGGGAATCGACAGCCAAAAAATACGGGGAAGGAACGCTGGGTGCGGGAAAATAAAAGGGGGTAACCCGGCCTGGGCTTGCCATGGCACCCAGGTCCGGGGCGGCCTTCTGGTTCTGACCGGTTCTAAGGCCGCGTAGGAAGCCGGTCAGTGAAGGGGTCTTATTCGCCTTTACCGGTATGAGCAACGCCCCTTGCAATATGCAAAATATAAACAATCCTGCATCTGATTTCAACAGTCTTCAGGGCCGGAGTGCAAATTTGCACCAAAGCAGCCCGATGCAACGTTGACAGATGCCCATACCTCGGCTAACACTGTGCCATGGCGCCAGGCGCCGAGCCCCATCATGGCAAACCCTTTTCACGGGGAAGCACCCAGATTGAAAAAATCGCAACGGAAGCAATTGATGACCGGCAGCCGCATCCTCGGCCGTCGCCCCGGCGGAGCGACGCTTTCGGCAAAGGCCGTCGACCGGATCAACGCCATCCTTCGGTCCGCCCATCAGGATCTTCGAGAGACGCTCTTCGAATACGAAGTATACGATATTCTCGGGCACATCGGACTGGCGACCCCGGCATATGCGTTTGTCGAGTCGCCGGATCAGATCGGCGAGATGATGCTGCAACGCTTCAACCGCCACATCATGCTCAAGGTCGTCTCCCCGGCCATCGCCCACAAGCAGCATCTGGGCGGCGTCAGGAAAGTGCGCAACCATGACCCGCTTTTTATCCGATTCGTCCTGGAGCAGATGAGAACCGAGGTTCTCTCTCATTTCGAAGGGCCAAGCCCGCCTGATATCCGGGGATTTCTGCTGATGGAATACATCCCGCACACCCAGGCCCTGGGGTACGAGGTCCTGGTGGGATTCCAGGAAGACCCTGCTTTCGGTCCGGTATTGACCCTGAGCAAGGGTGGAGAGGACGCCGAATTCTTTGCCAAATATTATGATCCAGCAAGCCTCGCACTGGCGCCCCTTTCCCTGGACGAAGCGCTGGAGATGGTTTCATCCCTCAAGATCCGGCACAAATTCGAAGCCATGGGGCGGCCCGAGTACCTTACCTATTTTGCGGAGGCCGCCAGCCGGTTGAGTCTCCTGGCATCGCACTATTCCTTTATATCCGATCCCCGGCCGGAGTTCATCATCACCGCATTCGACGTCAACCCGTTTGTCATTGCCGGCGACCACCGCTTCGTCGCTGTCGATGGATTCGCACGGTTTCACCCGGGGCCGGCGGAAGAAAAGTGTGTACCGCCCGTCAACACCGGCAATCTCGAGGGGTTTTTCAATCCCCGCGGCATAGCGGTCATCGGCGTATCCGCCACCCCAGGGAAGCACAGCCTCGGGCGGAACATCGCCCACCAGCTTCATGACATGGGCCGGCAGGACCTCTATCTCGTCAACCCCAAACGCGGACGCCTCCGAATGGGTGGGGTCGACTACCCCCTCTATCCGTCCATCGAGGATGTACCCGACCCGGTGGACCTGGCTGTCTTTGCGGCCCCGGCCCGGACGGCGCCGGATATTATCCGCACCATCGGGGCGCGGGTAAAAAAGGCCCTTATCCTGATCCCCGGCATCCCCCCGGAAATCGACTACGCCGGGTACGCCCGCCTGCTGAAAGCCTCGGTCCCCGAGGGGATCCGCGTCATCGGCCCCAACTGCATGGGGGTTTTTCACGCCCCCGACGCGGAAAGCGGAGGCCTCAACACCCTGTTCATCGAGGAGAAGCGGCTCGACCTGAAATACTCCCAAAAGGGCAATACCGTCCTGTTGACCCAAAGCGGCGCCTTCTCGGTGACGGCCATCGACAAGCTTCAGCAGTTCCGGCTCTTCAAGGCCATCGTCAGCTTCGGGAACAAATATGACGTCAATATCCCGGACCTCATCGCGCATTTTGCCGGAAAGCCCGGCGTCGAGCTGATCTCGCTGTACATAGAGGGGCTCGACCCGGGGGAGGGGCGGGGCTTTTTCCGGCTCGTCCGGCAGCTCCCGCTGCCGATCATCGTCTACAAAGCCGGGAAGACCGATGCCGGCGCCCGGGTCACCGCATCCCACACCGCCTCCATGTCGGGAAGCTACGACGTTTTTCGGGCGGCCTGCCGGCAGGCCGGCGTCGTCCTGGTGGAAAACATCGACGATCACTACGACACGGTCAAAATCTTCTCGCTGCTCTCCCAAAAACGACCTTCAGGAAACCGCGTGGCCGGGGTCGTCAACGCCGGGTTTGAATCGGCCGTGGGGGCCGACGAGCTGGCCCACCTGACGCCGGCCGGTCTTTCACCCGCCACGACAGCGGCCCTCAAGGAGCTCGACACTGTCGGGCTGGTCGACACCCGGACCTCCTTTCTCGACATCACCCCCATGGCAGACGACCGCATGTACGGAGAGTATGTCCGCGCGGTCCTTTCGGACGAGAACGTCGACTGCGTATTCGTCTCCGTCATCCCCCATACCGACGCCCTGAAAACCCTCCCCGAAAACTGCCGTGAACCCGGCAGCCTCGCCAACCGCCTGGCCGCCCTCGCCCGCAGCTCCCCCAAGCCGATGATCGTCTCGGTGAACGCCGGCCGATACTACCAGGATTTCGTCAATATCTTGTCGGAAAACGGGCTGCCGGTGTATGCGGAGATCCGGTCGGCCATCCGTTCCCTCGACCGTTTTGTTGCCTACCACCGCTCCCGCGGGACGGAGCAAACGCCTTGAGGCCTGGAACCAAGGCCCTTATCCGCTCCGGACGGTGCCGGCAATCTTATCGAGCTTGAGGGCAATCTGCTGGATGACGTCGACCTGATCGATGATCTTCTTGACATCGTAGTACATGGGCGTGTGCTTCTGCGCCTTGGAAAGCTTATCCCTCGAGAGATCCATGATATTCAGGGGTTCCCGAAGCTCATTGTAGAATGCCCGGGCCAGCTTGGCGATGCTTTCATTCCGCTCCCGCCGGATCATGGCCTCCTCCGAGGCGATCTCTTCAGAGATGTCCTTCATCATCCCAAGGACCCCGATGACCGTTCCCTCCTCATCGTGGTAAGGGAATGACCCGGTGTCCCACAGGACCGTCCGCTTCTCCTCCGCCCGAACCTCCTCGATCACCTCGAACCCCGGCGTATTGGTCTCCATGGCGAACTCCCCGTAGCGGTTGAGCAGCTCGGCGTCGGGCCAGGGCAGATCCGCGTCCGCCTTGCCCACGATGTTCCCGGGCTCTCCAACCCCTGCCAGGGTCGCGAAGCTTTTATTGCAGCCGAGATAGGTGGAATTGGCGTCTTTCCAGAAAATGCACTGGGGAATATTGTCCATGGCCAGCTGGAGAATCTCCCGGGAATCACGAAGGGCCTTCTCCGCCCGGCGCTTTTCCTCCACCTCCGCCTGAAGCTTTTTGTTGGCAATGACGAGTTCTCGCGTCCGCTCCACCACGACCGCCTTGAGCCGCGCCTCGGTCTGCTCCAGAACGGCCTGGACACGGCGGCTCTCCGCCAGCTCCCGTTCCTTCTCCAGCAGCTGGTACTGCCGGACACCGGCCTCGAGCGCCCCGCGCAGGACATCCGGCTTGCAGGGTTTGGTCAGGAAACGGAAGATATACCCCTCATTGACCGCCTCCATGACGATCTCGAGATCGGCGTAGCCGGTGAGCATCATCCGGACGCTGTCGGGGGCGGCCTCCCTCACCCGGGTCAGAAATTCGATGCCGTCCATCCCCGGCATGCGAAAATCGGAAATAATGACTGCGTAGGGCCCTCGCTGGGAGACCATGGTGATCCCATGCTCCCCGCTTTTTGCAGCATCGACCTCGAAAGCCCTCTTCAGATGCCGCCGATAGGCGTCCAGCATCCTCAGGTCGTCATCGACGATTAAAATCTTATCCCGTTCCACGTCCCCCTCCCCTGCGGCCATCAGCACCCCCATACCCGTCGTCCGCCAAATCGCCTTCATTATGTTATAATCATATTTATACCCCAGATCGGCAACGGGTTCAAGCGTTTATCTGCGTCCTTCCGCAGCCGGCCGCTGTCCGGCGCGGGGCGTTCTCGGCCGCCCGTTTCCCCCGCTGCCCCCGCAGCCCATTGCAGCGCACTCGGTCCGCCGCACGGCCTCATCCAGGACGACCGGCCCGCCAAACCAAAAAACATCGGTATTGACTAAGCCGACTGCTGCAGATAATATAATTGGGTTTTGCATAACCTGTGAATTTGATACTCATTGAGGACATTCAGACGCGCCATGATACAGCTCATCAGAGGATTCAAAGACATTCTGCCCGGAGAGGTGGAGCTCTGGCAGGAGATCGAACGGGTTTCCCGCGATCTTTTCGAAAACTTCGGCTTCCGGGAGATCCGCATCCCGATTATGGAGAAGACCGATCTCTTCGCCCGGAGCATCGGCGAGCACACGGACATCGTGGAGAAGGAGATGTACACCTTTCCCGATCGCAAGGGGGATCTCATCACCCTGCGCCCCGAGGCAACCGCATCGGTCGTCCGCGCCTACGTGCAGCACAAGATGTACGCCGCCGACCCGGTCCGGAAATTCTATACCATCGGCCCCATGTTCCGCCGCGAGCGCCCCCAGAAAGGCCGCTACCGCCAGTTCTACCAGATCAACGCCGAGGTGATCGGTGTCGACAGCCCCTACATCGACGCCCAGCTCATCTTCCTGCTGGCCACCCTGCTCGACCGCCTGAAGGTCACCGATGTCGCAGCCCATATCAACTCCCTGGGGTGCCCGGAATGCCGGCCGGCCTTCCGGAAGGCCTTAAGCGGTCTCCTCGACGCCAAAAAGGCACAGCTCTGCGCCGACTGCAATCGCCGCAGCAGCACCAACCCGCTCCGGGTGCTCGACTGCAAGGTTCCCGGCTGCCGGGAGGCGATGGCCGAAGCGCCGTCCCTCCTCGACTACCTCTGCGACGGCTGCCGGGCGCATTTTGATTCGGTGCAGCAGTCCCTGAAGCGGCTGGGGGTGCCGTTCGTCATCGACAAACAGCTGGTGCGCGGACTCGACTACTACACCCGGACCACCTTCGAGATCCAGACCGGGGCCCTGGGCGCCCAGAGCGCCGTCGCCGGCGGGGGGCGCTACGACGGGCTGGTCAAGATGCTCGACGGACCGAACACGCCGGCCATCGGCTTCGCCATCGGCTTCGACCGCCTGGCGGAGATCGTGGGCCTCCGCCAGGCGGATTTCGAGAAGGCGCCCCAGCTCTTCATCGCGGCCCTGGGGGATGCCAGCGCAGAGAAGGCCTTCGACTGGATCTGCCGGCTCGGGCTCGAGGGTGTTACAGCGGAGATGGACATGGCCGGAAGAAGCCTCAAGAGCCAGATGAAGCAGGCGGACCGCTCCGGCGCCGGCTTTGTCCTGATCCTGGGCGAGAGCGAGCTTGCCTCCGGAACGGCCATCATGAGGAACATGCGCACCCGGGCACAGACCGATGTCGCCCTCGACGACCGGATCATCGACCGCATCCTCGCCCACATTCGCCCATATTCAAACTGACCGGAAAGGAGACCAACCATTGTCGGATATATTAGGGGATATGCGCCGGAGCCATCGCTGCAGTGAGCTGGGCGCAGGAGATATTGGAAAGGAAGTCGCGTTAATGGGGTGGGTGCAGCGCCGCAGGGACCACGGCGGCGTCATCTTCATCGACCTGAGGGACCGGCAGGGCATCACCCAGGTGGTGTTCAACCCCGAGGTCGACCTCGCCCTCCACGAAAAGGCCCACGGCCTGCGAAACGAATACGTCATCGGCATCCGGGGACGGGTCGACGCACGGCCGGACGGCATGGTCAACCCCAATCTCCCCACGGGCGAGATCGAGGTGATGGCCAGCGAACTCCGCATCTTCAACGCGGCCGAAACACCACCGTTCATGATCGAAGACCGGATCGAGGTCTCGGAGAATATCCGCCTCACGCACCGTCACATCGACCTGCGCCGCCCCAGCCTCCAGCGAAACATCATCACGCGGCACCGGGCGTCGGCGGTGGTGCGGAACTACCTCAACGACAAGGGATTCCTCGACCTGGAAACCCCCATCCTGACCCGGAGCACCCCCGAGGGCGCCCGGGACTACCTGGTGCCGAGCCGGGTCAACCCCGGTCAGTTCTACGCCCTGCCCCAGTCGCCCCAGATTTTCAAGCAGCTCTTCATGATCTCCGGCTTCGACCGCTATTACCAGATCGTCCGCTGCTTCCGGGACGAGGACCTTCGGGCCGACCGCCAGCCCGAGTTCACCCAGATCGATATGGAGATGTCGTTCGTGGGCGAGGAAGACATCATGGCCGTCTCCGAGGGCATGATCCGCGTCCTTTTCAAGGAGATTCTGGGCATGGATCTCGAGACCCCCTTCCCGCGCCTCACCTACCAGGAGGCGGTCTCCCGCTTCGGCCTCGACAAGCCGGACATCCGGTTCGGCCTCGAGCTGACGGACATCTCGGACATCGTCGCCGACGCCGGCTTCAAGGTCTTCTCCTCGGTGGTCAAGAGCGGCGGGGTCGTCAAGGCCATCAACGTCAAGGGCGGCGTCGACTTTACCCGGAAGGAGCTCGACGACCTGACCGACTTCGTGGCCGTCTACCGGGCCAAGGGCATGGCCTGGATCAAGGTCAAGGAGGACGGGTGGCAGTCCCCCATCGCCAAGTTCTTCACCGACGCCGAAAAAGAGGCCATGACCGAGCGGCTCGGGATGGCCCCCGGCGACCTGATTCTCTTTGGTGCGGACGACGCGCGGATCGTCAACGACAGCCTGGGCAACCTCCGGAACCACCTGGGCCGGAAGCTCGGCCTCATCGACGACGACACCTTTGCCTTCACCTGGGTGACCGACTTCCCCATGCTCGAGTACGACGAGACGGAGAAGCGCTACCAGGCCCTCCACCACCCCTTCACCGCTCCCTTTGAAGACGACTACGACAAGCTGGAAAGCGACCCCACGGCCGTCCGGTCCCGGGCCTACGACCTCGTCCTCAACGGCTTCGAGATCGGCGGCGGCAGCATCCGCGTCCACCAGGTCGACCTCCAGCGGCGGATCTTCAAGGCCCTGGGAATGGCGCCTGCGGAATACGAGGAGAAGTTCGGCTTCCTCCTTTCGGCCCTGGAGTCGGGGGCGCCCCCCCACGGCGGCATCGCCTTCGGCCTGGACCGCATCCTGAGCATGCTCTGCGGCACCGAATCCATCCGCGACGTGATCGCCTTTCCCAAGACCCAGCGGGCGGGCTGCCTGCTCACCAACGCCCCCGCGGAAGCCGCCCCGGCCCAGTTGGATGAGCTGCATCTGCGCATACGGAAAGTGGAATGATCGGCGCCATTGCCGAGGCCTATTACGGGCCGCTCGACCCGGATCTCCTGTACAAGGTCAAGCGCCTTTTGCCGGATGACCTCGGACGGATCGTCGACCAATTCCGCCGCCGTCATGTCAGCCATGCTTTCTCGATCGTTTGAGGACCTTTTCAAGCTCCACCGCCAGGAAGACGACGGTCGACAGCAGCAGGGTTATCAATAGCTCGCCGGCGGTCAGCGGGACGGTTTTAAATATGGGGTTGAGGGCCGGGATATAGATCGT
>CAJXSB010000154.1 GCA_913060435.1 uncultured Desulfococcus sp. | reverse complement strand
CCGAAAAATTGAGGTACTGGTGAGGGTCCTGGGCCGCGGCCTGCCGGTAGATGTCGTTGATGGTCTCCCGGCGGATGGGGTCCCCTGAAGGCTCCTCCTGGAAATTGACGACCAGGATTACCAGGGATCCCGTGGCGGTGGGAATCCGGACCGACTCGGCGATGAAGCCGATCTCCTCCATCTCCGGAATCACGAGGCGGAGGGCCTTGGCCGCCCCCGTCGACGTCAGGATGATGTTGTTCATGATGCTGCGGTTCTTCCGGAGATCGGCGGCGCCGGTCTTGGGAAGGCGGTCGAGGACCTGCTGGGATCCGGTGGCCGCATGGATGGTGGCCATGGAGGCCGAGAGGATCTTGCGAGGGCCGAACATGTCGATGAGGGGCTTCATCATGTGGGCGAGGCAGGTGGTGGTGCAGGACGCGTTGGAGATGATCCGGTGCCGCCTCGGGTCGTAGTCGTGGTCGTTGATGCCCATGACCGTTGTCACCGCGTCGGCCGGCATCTCCCGGCCCTTGTCCTTGATTTTGAAGGGCGCCGAGACCACCACCTTCTCCGCGCCGGCCTCCAGGTGGCCGCGGACGGCCCCTTTGGGGTGGTCGCCGGGGAGGGTGGGGTCCAGGAACTGGCCGGTGGTGTCGACCACCAGGCGAACGTCCTGGGCTTTCCAGTCGATGGCCATGGGGGTTCGCTGCGCCAGCAGGAATCGGACCCGGATGCCGTCGATGACCAGGGTGTGACCGTCCTCGTCGATCTCCTGGATCACCGGCTCGGCGGCGTGACCATGAAGGTAGTTGGCCAGAAATCCGTAGCTGGAATCCCTTTCCACGTAGTGGGCGATGTCCGCCATGGAGTTGCCGACGGAACGGCCCAGGTTGACCACCAGTTCATCGAAATGCTTGCGGGCGATGTGGTGCCACAGGGTCAGCTTGCCGATTCTTCCCAATCCGTTGATTCCCAACGTAGATGTTCTGCTGTCCATTGGACTCCTTTCCGAATTCCTACCATCCGAGATGAAATTCTTGCATGCTATGCTTCTTGGACCTTCATGAACCCCTGGTAGACAAGGCCTTCCTGGCCGTCGATGCTGACGAAATCCCCCGATTGAATCCGGACGTCTCCGAAGAGGCCGTTGCGTTCGTTCTCGTTGCAGACGAGGTTGACACAGCCGACCACGCAGGTCTTTCCCAGCCGGTGGGCCACCACCGCCGCGTGGGAGGTGACGCCGCCCCGGGCCGTCATGAGGCCGTCGGAGGCGTTGATCTCCTGGATGTCTTCGGGAACCGTGTCCCCTCGGATGAGGATGAGGGGCGTCTCCGGTTCGCGGGTGCGCCAGAGGCTGATCTCCTCCAGGCTGAAGACTGCGCGGCCGCTCATGGCGCCGCCGCTGACCCCGATGCCGCTTCCGAGCACGATGTTCTCTTCGGCGGCGTCGTCGAGATCGAAGGTGATCACCTTTTTCCGCTCCCGCATCGACATGTTCCGGCTCTGCAGCACATAGAGATCCGCCGCGTGGGGGCTTTCGAAGGTGAACTCGATCTCCTGGGGGCTCCAGCCGTTATTGTAGATCAGCTGGTTGGCCCACTCCCGCAGGGCCTGGAAGACTTCCGGAAAGTGGGTTTCCAGGGTGATGTCGGTGTCCCGCATCTCGTTTTCCTGCTGAATGATCGAGATCGGGAGGGTCGCCACCAGGCCCGCGACCACGTCCTCCCCCTGGTTGCCGATGGTGAAGTCCCCCCAGAGGCGGAGGTTGTCCTCGGACCATTTGGGGTTGTGGGTGAAGAAGACGCCCGACCCCGAGGACTGGGAGGCATTGCCGTAGACCATCGTCTGGACCGTCACGGCGGTGCCCCAGTCGTCGGAGATGCCGATGATTTTGCGATAGGTCTTGGCCTTGGCTGACTCCCAGGAGTTGAGTACCTTGGTGATGGTCAGGAGGAGCTGCTCGAAGGGGCTTTCGAGGAGATCGATCCCCGCATCCATGAGCCGCTGCTTGTAGGCCAGCGCCAGATCGCGCATCTGGTCGCCGGTGAAGCCCCGCTTGACGGCGATCCCCGTCTCCTTTTTGAACTCGCGCATGATCTCGTCGAAATCGTTCCGCATCAGGTCGAAGGCCATGCCGTAGCACTGGAGGAAACGCCGGTAGTTGTCCCACGCGAACCACGGGTTCCCCGTCTGGCGGGCGATGCCTTCGGCGATGGCCTCGTTGATGCCCACGTTCAGGAAGGTATCCATCATGCCCGGCTGGGAGATGGAGGAGCCGCTTCGCACCGAAAAGAGCAGCGGGTTTTCCGGATCCCCGAACCGCTTCCCCGTCTCTTGCTCGATCAGCTGGATATGGTGGGCCACCTGCTCCTTGAAGTTCTGTTCGGCGGGCGGGTAGGATTCAATCACCTCCCGGCATCGGAACACCTCTGTGGTGATGATGAAGCCCGGCGGCGTATGGAATCCCAGCTGGTTCAGCTTGACCAGGTTGTTTCCCTTGTTGCCCAGGTGGATGATGCCCTCCGCCGATTTCTTGGGGTGGCGGATGGAGGTCATGGCGCGCAGGGGGTTGTAGTTGAGCAGCAGCCGGAGCTTGCTGTCCGGCAGCTTGTAGGACTGGTGAAAGAGGGTGCTGAGGATGCGGCTCAGGAAGAGGTCGAGCTGCTGAAGCCCCAGGGACAGGGCGATCTTCTCCCGGAGAAAAAGTTCGGAAATCCAGTGCTGGCGCTTCTCCAGGTCGGTTTCGTCCCTGGGTGGCTGGAATTTTTCCAGCATTTCGTCGCGGGACATCCGGGAGATGATCCGGTTGAGGTTCTGCTCGTGGGTGTTGTTGAAATAGTCGTTGATGACGTTGGCGACGGAACGGGCAAACCCCTTGAAGATGTCCAGATACTGGGTGAAGGTAAATCCCCGGGTCTCTAGGGAGTGCTCGAACAGCTCCATCTGGTTCTGGAACTCCACCGAAGAGATGCCGTCCAGCTTGAGGGCGCGGTCGAAGAGAGTGAGCAGGTCATAGATGCGGTAGAAGGTCTCTTTGGTGATGAGGCTCAGATCGATGTCGTCGACGATCTGTTCGAAGCAGACATTGGCGATCGATTCCACCCGGAACGTCAGCCCCAGCGCGTTGAACTTCATTTCATGGTAGCTGCCGTACATGGATGGAATGTCTACGGTGATGTGGCGTTTTTTGTAGATGTCCTCCCGGATCTCATAGGTCTGGTCCGAAAGGATCAGCGCCTTGAGGGCCTCCAGATAGTCGAGCAGCATGGCAAGCCGGGCAGAGGCGTCCTTCGCCGTCAGCGACGCCTTCAGCCGGTCGAGGCCGGGAAAGCCCTCGGCCTTGAGCGGCGCCAGGTGGCTGTCGATGTCGTCACAGACGTCGGAATCGAGGATCAGCGAGTACTTCTGGTGCAGGAGCTGGTAGAAATGGACCGCCATGCCCACCCGTTCGATCTCGTGCTCCCGCACCGGGCCGAGATCCTCGAGGAGGGCGTCGAGGTCGGCCCTGCTCTGGGTGAGGAGATCCCCGGGAAGGTGAAGCCCCTTTTTCTCCAGATGCACCAGAATCCGGTGAACGTCCGTCACCCAGCGGCCTTCGGGGTCGACCTGCTCAAAGATGCTGGGCGGCACGAACGGCTCGATGTGGCGATTCTCCCGCGTGAGCCAGAAACGGAGCACCGATTCCATGAACCCCACCACCCGGTTGCTGCTCTCCACGTGGGTCTGCTTCCGGAGGAAATGAATGAGGGGATCCTTGCGGTGGGAGATCTCGTCGATCTGGGTCGATATGTCCCTCAGCTCCCCCTCGGCCCCGATGTCATTGAAGTAAACGGGGAAGAGCCGGGCCAGCTGTTTGACCAGATTGTAGACCGGTCCGATGTCGCTGTTGAGCAGCGCGGTGATGTCCCGGGGGAAGAGGTCGGTGTCCTTGATGAAGACCCCGCTCAGGGAGAGATGGATGATGAGGTCCGAAAGAAGCCGCGTCGACCATTTCGGGTTCATCTCGATCAGCTCGAGCCAGGTCCGGATGTTCTGGATGTGGGCGGGGTTGACCCGGATCTGCCAGTCGTTGCCGACCCCCCGGATCATGGGGGACTGGAACCCCAGTTGGCTCACGTGCTTGATGAAGGACTTGACCAGGTCGATGTCGTCGGTCTTGTAGAGGCCCTTTCCCATGTTGAGGATGCAGCTCAGGGCGGTGTGGGGAAACTCATGGGTCCGGGTCCTGAGAATCGAAAAGGTGTCGTTGATCAGCTTGACGATATAGCTGTACCGCTCGTTGCCGATCAGCCAGCCCAGGGTGCGGTTGATGTCCCGGAGGGCCTCCTCGTGGATGAGGGCCAGACCGGTGATGTTCATGATATGGAAGAGAAAGATGACCTTTCGGCGGTTGCCCTGGCTCTGGTCCTTCCCGGAGCGGAGCAGCTTCTGGGGGATTTCCCGGTAGGCTTCGACGAAATGGCTGTAGCCGGGCAGGGTCAGCAGCTGGCTGAGCTGGTAGAGGCGGCGGTCGGCGGCGCCGTTGGGGCCGGCGGCGGCGATCCCCTCCAGGCGGACGGAAAAGGCTGAAATCCGACGGTGGGAGACGCTGTCGAAGATCTCCTCCAGGGCTTCGCGGTTGTCAACGCTTTCGACTTCCTGCTCAAACCAGGCCATGGGGTCCGCGACCCCTGCCCAGTAGCCGTATCCCCTCCGGAAATATTTGAAAAGGAGCCGGTTGATCTCCGAGAGATCGAGGGAGAGGTCGCTGGTGTAGTAGATCAGCTCCTCGCCGATCCTTTCCATCCGGTAATAGCTGGTGACGAAGAGAAAGAAGATGTCGTCGTCCAGGTCGTGGATCCGGCGGAACGCATCGTTCAGCACCGGCATGAAGCGGGTGATCTGGTCGCTGCCGGCGTCCTTGATGACCTTCTGGAGGAAGAGCAGAAGATTGTCGGCGGCATCCTTCAGCACCTCCGGGTCGACGGCGGAGAGGATGGCGTCGAGGAAGATGTCCACATAGAGGCCGGCGGCGCGGTGGCCTTCGGGGTGGGACTTGAGCATGTAGAAATAATTGAGGGCGTATCCCCGGGCCTCGGCGACGATGAACGGAAGATTTCTGCGGGGGTGGGAGAGCTCCTTGAGAAAGGTATTCATCCCCTCCATCAGGCCATAGTACTTGGCCATGACGTCCTGGAGAACCGCATACCGGGCATCGATCTCGACCTCCACATGGTAGCTGGCCAGATTGACCTCAAGGGCCTTGGACCGGATCAATAGAACCTCCTTTTTCTGTGTCCGGGTAGCGGAACTATGGCGGCGGACAAGGTGTCTGCCGCCATACTGCCAGAACTGCTGACCGGACGTCCGTGCCGTCTTTCACAAAACCGCCGAGATGTCGTGGACATCTTTCATTTCTGCACCCGTCATTTCTGATAGAAAAGGGCAATCAGGCGGTAGACCAGCATGCCGGCATACCAGGCAACGTCTTCCGGCGAAAAGAAATCGGCGATGTTCTCGCGGAAGAGGATATTGGCCTCGGGTTCGAATTCCTCATCCCCCTCCCAGAGGATCAGCTGGATGGGGGCGTGGGGGAGCACCTGGAACTCATAGCCGGCGTCCCCCGCCTGGATGGTGGTCCCGCCCAAAACTCCGGCCGGTCCCGACAGGCTGGCGGCGTTCTGTCCGAAGACTTTTTTGAGCGGATCGATGGCCCGCTTCACAAACGAGCTGAAATAGAAGGCCGCCCCCTCGATTTCCCGATAGGCGATGACCTCGTCGGTCCGGCGGTCGCTCCCGCCGATAAGATAGTGAAGGATCAGCACCTGCTCCTGTATGGGCACCTCCTGATCCGGGGCGGCCTCATCGCGGAACGTAAAGTCGGGGTAAGCGACCCGGTAGACCCGGTTCAGAAACGGGACCCGGAGTTCGCTTTCCGACGGCGCCTCCAGGCCGGACCGCTGGACGATCGCCGCCAGGGGGTGATCGGACAGGGTCTTGACGGCCAGTGCCTTCGCGTTAATGTAATCATCCATTCGCGCCATTGAACGGTTCCCTTCAAGAAAAAAAGCCTCACCCCGGCGGGGAGAGGCTTTGTTGGCGTCTCGTGCGTCTTAGACTTCGAGCCAGGAGTCGGAGAAAAGGGTTTTGCCGAGGATGACGTTGGTCGACTTGACGTAGTTCTGGAGCTCCTGGGAGAGGCTGCCCATATCCGGCGGGTTGCCGTCCATGGTATCCTTGATGGCCTTCATGATGTCCGGGCGCTTGCCGTGGGCCAGGTCCATGGTGATGTCGTCCTTGCAGTCGGCGATGAAGGACTTCATGCCGTGGTGATAGAGCATGACCGTGAAGGTGATGTTGAGGACGTGGCGCAGCTCGTCCGGGACGCCGCTGGAGATGTTGGAGACGCCGCAGGTGCTCAGGGCGCCGGGCATGATGTCGGGGAGCATGTCCATGAAGTTCATCAGAGAGATGGCCTGGGGCTGCTGGATGTTGACCGGCGTTACGATGCCGTCGACCCACATCTGGTCGTTTTCAATGCCGGCCTCGTTGGCCACGGTCATCAGTTCGACCAGAAGGGCGGCCCGCTCGTTCTCGTCACGGGGCAGGCCTTCCGGGCCCCACATCAGGGCGCAGAAGTCGGCGCCGAACTCGGCGGCCATGGGGACCATCGCTTCGTAGCGCGGCGGCCGGACCATGATGGAGTTGATCATGGGGGGCATCTTGCATTTGGGCAGCGCCGCGCGGATGGCCTCGATGTTGGAGGTGTCGAGCACCAGCGGCACGTCGTCAACCACTTCCTGCACCGTTTCGACGACCCAGGGCATCAGTTCATGGCCGTCTTTCTTGGCCGGGCCGAGGTTGATGTCGATCAGGTCGACCCCCTTCTCCTTCTGCACCAGGGCTTCTGCCTGGATCGGCTTGGGGTTGCGCTCCTTGAACGCTTTGCCGATCTCCTTGCCGATGACGTTCAGGCTCTCGCCGATTACCCAGAATTCACCGTCGTTCAACGGCCGCAATACATCTTTGATTTTCGCCATGAAAAATCCTCCTACCCTGTAAAATGGTTAATCCAAAAAATGACGAAAAGACGGCTGATCCGCGGCGGCATGTCCGCTGCCGCCCGGATCAACCCGTGGTATTCATCCACAACAACATTTCGCCAGCATCCAGCCGCTCCCCGCCAATCCAGCACATGGGGGAGAGCCCCTCCCGCAGGGTGTCCATCGGGAGGGGCTTGCGGCAACGGCTTATATGGGACCTACTTGGTCTTCTCTTTCAGGAAGGCCGGGATATGGGCGGCTTCCCGGGGGCCGACGGTGATCTTCCAGCCGGGCAGTTCCTCCTCCACGTCGCCGGCGATGGCGGCGGCGTATCCGGGGATGACCAGCTCGGTGGTCTTGGCCTTGTCCATGATGCCCGATTTCTTAACGAACATGCCGACGTCGTCGCCGGAGAACTTGCCGGCGGCCCAGGCGGTCAGAACGGAGAGACCTTCGGCATCCTTGATCAGCAGCCAGCACGGCACCTTGCTGCCCTCGATTTCACCGGAGACGATGAAGTAGGTCAGGGCGAAGTTGGTGGTGACCATGATCGGGGAGTTCTCGTCGGGATTGTTGATGGGGTAGATGCCCTCGGTGACCGTCATGGGCCGCTGCGGGTCGGTGTAGATGTTGAGGCGCTCGAGCAGCAGCGGGAAGATGCTCTCCCCGGTAAAGTCGGAGAGGACGTTGACGGCGCCGTACTTGGCCGTGAACATGGCGCTGATCAGGGTCTCCGCCTCGAGGTTGTCCGCCATGGCGCACGGGAAGGTGATGGTGGGGAAGCCGAGCTTCCGGTTCCCGTCCTTGAGGGCGGAGCGGCGGATGGCCACCTGGTCCTCCAGTGCCTGCTTGACCTCGCGGGCCCCCGAATCGAGGAGGATCTTCTTGTGGCCCATGCCCACCAGCTTGTCGGTCAGGTCCTGCAGGCCCTCCACCGAGTCGGCCTTGACCACGATGGGCAGGTTGTTTTCCTGGGCCAGCGCGCCCCACTCATCGATGTTCTCCGCGGTGGCGGCGCACATGACGGGGCTCTTGAATCCGCAGGCCTCGATGCCGGCCTTCATGACGTCCGTCTTCTCGGTCATCAGGATGACGTTGAACTCGGAGGTTTCCGCGATGGTCTTGGCGACCTTGGCGAAGGCGGCGGCGTCGCCGCCCGCGTCGTTCACCGCCACCAGTTCGGGCCGCAGGTTGAGGCCGACCCGCTCGAACTGCAGGGCGTTCCAGGCCTTGAGCTTGGCCTCGAGGTCGGCGTCGGCGATGTCGGAGCCGACAACGGCGGCGTAGGCGCAGGCATTGAAAAAGGTCTTTTCGTGGCGGTAGAGAACGGTTTCACCGCCGACGGTCAGCTTGCGGACGCCCTTGCCGATCTCCACGGGCAGGATCGGCGGCGCGGAGGCCTCCGCGAGCTTCTCTCTGGCTTCGTCGGATACATAGGGGCACTGGTCGAGTTCGGCCTTGCCGGATGCCAGGTTCATGGCGAACGCAAGACAGGTGGGCACACCGCATTCCTTGCAGTTGGTCTTCGGCAGGAGTTTAAAGATCTGAATACCGGTTAGAGCCATACAATGATCTCCTTATTCGCTATCGGGGCTCCGGCGTCCGCCGGGTCCCCAGATATGTGCTTGGTAAAGGCGGCGCGATGCCGGGCACCGCGCCTTGATGCCGTCAAAATGTCCTTAACCGACCAGCGGCTCCATTTCCAGGGCCGGATGCTTCTTCTCCTGCAGGAAGGGCAGGATCTCCTCTTCGGTGAGGCCGACGGTTTCGTCGGCGATCCGGTCGATGAGATCCGGGCAGCCCATTTCCTCACCGCGCTTGAGCAGGCGCTCGCGGAGTTCTTCCTTCAGGCTCTTGGGCATCCAGACCATCCGCAGGAGGCCGCCGTCGCCCAGGATGAACTTCCGCTGGGTGATGTTGTACTTGGAGTGGCCGACGAATCCCGGGGAGGACGCGCCGCCGCCCATGACGCCGGCCAGGGTGGTGAACTTCATGCCGCAGGGCGTCTCGCCGGTGTATTCCCGGCTGACGGTCATGACGCCGTTGCAGGCGGGCAGCATGGCGGCGATGCACTCGCAGCAGCCGCAGGTGGTCATGGGGTCAACCACCATGGAGTAGAAGTTGTAGTGGGTGACCGCGCCGCGGGAGGCCTTGGAGACGAAGTCGTTGACGCCCTTCCACTGCCCCAGCTTCGGGTCGAGGCATTCGCCCTTCTCGATGGGCTGGTTGGGGCCGGTGGGGTTGATCTGGAAGGCCGCCTTGCAGTCCATCCAGTTGTAGGCGCCGCAGAGGCCGGTCCGCTCGGGGCTGACCGTGCAGACGTGGTTGGGGGCGAAGGACTGGCAGAGCGTACAGGAGTAGAAGGTCTCCACGTCGTCGTCGGTCATCTGGTCGACGCGCTCGTCCCGGTACTTGTAGGCGGCCCGTGCCTTGGCCGTCAGCTTGTCCACATCCTCCTGCTTGGTGTAGAGGGTCACTTCGATCTTGTCGAGGATCGCCGAGAAGTCCTGGTGGAGCTTGGCATGGAGCACCACGCCAAGGTCTTTCAGGGTGAAGCCCTTCTCCACGGCTGCATTGCTCACGCGGACCCAGGCGATGTCGCGCTGGCCGGCGTGCATGACGCCCTGGATGTAGTTGACCAGGTGGTGGGTCTGGCGCTCCAGGATCGGCTCGAAGTCCTTCTGGAACTCGCGGCCCGCAACCTTGACGAAGATGCCCA
>CAJXSB010000153.1 GCA_913060435.1 uncultured Desulfococcus sp. | reverse complement strand
AAGCTGACGGACCGATCGCCGACCCCGGTGGCCACGCTGCGCCGCGCACGTGAAATCGGTATGGAAGAGGGACTCCGCTATGTATACGAAGGCAACGTTCCCGGTGAAGCAGGAGAGAATACCTACTGCCATGGGTGCGGGGCCGTGGTCATTGAACGCTCCGGCTTGGGATTCATACGCAATCGGCTCCAGGATGGAAAATGCGCCGCGTGCGGGAAGAGAATCGACGGGGTGGGCATGTAGGCGTCAGGGTCCGGCGAGTGCGTCATGCCGGGAACCCTGTGGGAAATCCCTTACCGGCCGCCGGAGGCATCTTCCCGACCAGCGGCCTTCACCCAGGCAAGCATCACCGCCGTCTGGACGGCGGAAAGCAAAATAAAATATCCCAGCCACATGGGGATCCCCATGAACGCCGGCTGGGACCTGCCCCATGCCCAGAAATCCATCGAGAGCACGAAAATCCCCCCCAGCATGAAAAAATAGGGGCTCTGTATCCACCTGGGCCGACGGATGCTGAAAGCCCTTTCCTTCCACCGCAGCACGGCATGGGTCAGCAGATACACCGAAAAGGTGACGAGCATGACCCACACCACCGGCAGGAACACACCGATGGTGATCCATTTCAGGTAGAAAAGAACCAGGACGCCCTCGCCAAATAGAATGGAGAGCACGGCGGACGGGGCGTACACCTTTTTCAGGTAAAGCCCGAAGATCACCGTGGGGAACAGCACTGCCAGGCCGGTGAAGGTCTGGGTGGCAATCTGGAGGATGGTTGCGGGGGGATTGTAGGCCAGGGCCAGTCCGGCCAGGCTCAGGCAGATCACGAAAACGCGGCCGCTCGCGCTGCTCTGGCGCTTCGTTTTCCGGAACAGCGGGGCAATGTCATGGGTGAAAATGGAGCTGAGGGTCAAGAGCTGGGAGTCCATGGTGGACATCAGGGCTGCCAGCCCTGCGGCCATGACCAAGGCGGCCATGGCATCCCCTGAAATCAGGGTCAGGGTCATGGGGAGGATGCGGTCCGCCTGTTTTCCGACCAGGTCGGGAAAGGAGAGGCGGCCGAAAACCCCCACGGCAATGGGCATGAAAAAGACCACGGTGCAGACCAGAGGGTAAAAGAGCATGATACGGGATAGGTCTTTTTCCGTTTTTGCAGAAAAAAACCGCTGAAACAATTGCGGGAACATGGGATCGCAGAAAAACCAGAGCAGGATATAGCTGAACCAGATTCCCGCGGTATATTTGCCGGATCCTCCGGGTCGGGAGAAGAGCTCCGGCCAGGAGGCCATGACCTTCTGGTTTGCCTCGATAAATCCGCCGTGATGCCCGGCCACCAGAATCAGGGACGCCAGGAGGAGGATAAACATCACGGAGCCCTGAAACAGGTCCGTCCATGCCACGGCCCTGAGTCCGCCTCGAAGGGTATAGAGAACGATGATGACGGTGACGAGGATGCAGCCATAGACATAGGGCAGCCCCACGAGCTCCTCCAGGACATAGCCTGCGGCCATGGGCTGCAAGGCCAGGTATGGAATGGTGAAAATAATCATCACCAGGGCAAAGATAAAAGAAAGGCCTCTGCTCTTATAGAGTTCGCTGACCAGCTCCGGCGGCGTCACCAGGTTCCGTTCCCGGCCCTTCTGCCAGATTTTTCGCCCCAGAAGCCAGAAGGTCAGGGCCATGAACCCGGTGCCGAACCCCATTATGGGAAAAAAAGCATACCCCTCCCGGTATCCCGCACCCGACGTTCCGAACACCGTGAATGCGGAAAAATTGGTGGCCACCATCGTTCCAAGCAGGACCAGGGTGCCCAGCTTCCGGTCCGCAAGAAAATAGGTCTCCGAAGGGGATTTCCAACGGGTGCGGGCGATAAGGCCGATCATCAGCACCAACACAAAATAGGCGATCAGCACAGCAATCTTGACAACCATAATCCCTCCTTTTCAGGGTCGCGGCGGCACGGGTTCCGATCGGCGCCCCCCTGGATCGGATCCGAGGAAGGATTCGGCCGGACGATCTCCGCCCGGAGCCGACGAATCGGCCAGCGCCCCAGCGCAAATAAAAACAGCCATCCCGAACGAGGTCGGGATGGCTGTTGCCTGGCATAACCTGTTTTCTGAACGCTGCCCCGTAAAAATACCACGGTACAGCGGTATATGGATGATGCATTTCGAATTAGCGGTTTTTGCGACACTTGTCAAGGCGCGGTCGATCTTCAGGAGCGCCCCCTGTTTCCTGCCGGTTTCCTGCCGGCTTTCAGACCTGCAGGAGATGCAACGGGTCTGGTTTCGGTCAGCAAATCCCATTAAATGGGTCCGATGGCCCGTCCAGACCTCCCTTCCCGCCGGAAGGGATCTCCGCCGGAAACGGAATTTTCTTGATTTTTATCGATTTGCCCACAATATTATATTTTAATGAAGACCTTCGGGATGTGCCGCTCCCGCGATGTATGATTCTCCAGCACCTGCCCCTCCCTTCTGCATCGCCACAACGTGTGACGCCATCCGACGCAACGGCACCGGCGACCAGCCCTGAACCCGCGGCGCCCCGCAGAGACGAAAGGGCGAGGCGTATGCCAGAAATACTTGATCCCCGCCGGTACCTTCCAGAAAAGCCGGTCCCGCCCCCACATCGAAAATCGTTCGGCCCGATGACCTGGCGTATCCGGATCGCCGTCTGGATTCTCTGCCTCGCCATGCTCCCCACAGCCCTGGGGGCCGTTGAGCAGGTCGACATACGCTCCGGCCTGCTCTCCCTGAGCGCCACGGATCTTTCCATCCCCGCCGGGGGGATGATGCTCAAGGTGGAGCGGATTTTCGTTCCCGGTGACGGCCTGGATGGATCTCTGGGCAGGCACTGGCAGCTTAACTGGGACATCCGCCTGGCAGCATCCGCCTCGGAAACCCTCGTGCTGGATGCCGGTCGCCCAATGGTCTTTGAAGATTCGGCACGGCCAAACGAGAAATCAGGATCGGACGGATCCCGGCTGATGCTTGAGGAATCGGGAGCAGCCTGCCTGCACCGACCGGACGGCCGCCGCATCCGGTTTGATCAGCGGGGCCGATTGGCGGCCATCGAGGACCGCAACGGCAACCGGGCGGTGGTGGAATATAACGAAAAGGGCCGCCTCTCGGCCATCCACGGCCCGGAACAGACATCGATGCAGGTGGCCACCAATGCGGATGGTCATGTCATCCGCATCTGGACCGCAGGCGGCGACGTCACATACGAATACGACGGCGCAAATCTGAGCGCCGTCTCCGTCAACAAGAGCCCGCCGACCCGCTATGCCTACGGCGAAAACGGGGATCTGTCCCGGATCGAACGGCCGACCTCCGGCACCGTGAGACTCACCTGGAACGACCGCCATCAGGTGACCTGCCGCAGCTGGGCCGACGGCAGCCGGGAATACTACACCTACGACGAAAAAAATCTCACTACCCGCCATATCGATGCTTCCGGCAATATCACCGCCATCCGCCGCACCCCCGATGGCCGCCGCGAGGAGATCACCGATCCGGCCGGCGGGCGAACGGTCGTCACCTACGGACAGAACGGGCAGCCCGAAATGGTTGCCGGCCCGGCCGGCTGCCGGTCGCATTTTCGATACGACGCGGCAGGGCGCCTGATCGAGATGACCGGGTGCACCGGCACCACCACGTTCACCTATGTCGAAGGATCGGCGCGATACCGGCGCATCCGCGATGCGGGCGGGCGGCAATGGGACTTCACCTACGATGCGCGGGGCAACCTACGAACCCTCCAACGGGACGGATCAATTGTAATCACCCGCTCCTACTATCCCAACGGGCTTCTCAAAAGCAGCGCCGGGCAGGGGCATCCGGAGATGACCTATACCTACGATCTGGCAGGAAACGTGCGAACCGCCTCGGACCCCATGGGAAGCACGACCGAGTACACTTATGACCAGCGAGGCAACCGCATCAGCAAGATCGATCCCAACGGCATGGCCACCACATGGGAATACGATGCACAGAACCGCGTCGTCCGCATGACCGACCCGGCCGGCGCGGACACCGGGTATGGCTATGACGCGGGTGGACGCCTGGTCGAGGTCGCGGCGCCGGGAGACCGCATCACCCGATACGCCTATGACTCCCGGGGCCGCCTCTCCGCCGTGACCGATCCAGCCGGCGGCATCACCCGATACCGCTATGATCCCTCCGGCCGCCTGGCGGCGGAAACGGATGCCGCAGGAGAGGTGTATCGGTACCACTACGACGCCCTCGGCCGCCGGGCCGCCGAAACCGACCCCCTGGGCGGCAAAAGCGCATTCCGATACGATTCGTTCGGACGCCTCATAGAGGAGACTCATCCCGGCGGGCGGACCTGGCATTACACCTACAGCGATGCGGGTCTGCTCCTCAAGGCAGAGGACGGCCAGGGTTTTTTCCTCCAGCACACCTATGACCGACGGGGTCGTCGCACCGCCGCTGTGGATGCCGCCGGTGGAAAAACACGATACCGATACGACGACCAGGACCGCGTGATCCAGATTTCCTTTCCGGACGGCGGCACATGGGCGTATGAATATGATACCCACGGCCGTCTGGCTCGGGAAAAGGACAACCGCGGCACCGACACGCGCTACGCCTATGACCTGGCAGGCCGACTCACCGAAGAACGCCGTTCCGGCGGACTCCGCATTCGCTACCGGTATGACGCCCTCGGCCGGTTGACGGGCTGGGAGGACAGTCTGGGCGGGGGCGGCAGCTTTCAGTACAGCCGCCGGGGAGGGATTGCGGCAGCGCGGGACGCCACCGGTGCCACCCGTCGCTTCACATATGACGCCGACGGCCGCCTCATCGAATCGGTCGATCCGCTGGGCCGCACCGCCAGGGCCGCCTATACGCCGGCCGGCGACGTGGCGTGGATGGCGTTCCCCGGCGGCGACCGGATCCATTTCACCTATGATTCGCGGGGGACGCTCTCTGCGGTGACCGCACCTTCGGGTGCCGAGATCTCCCTGCGCTACGATGCCATGGGCAATCTTACCAGCCAAACCGGGCCGATGGGTTCGACCCGCCGCTTTGTCTATGACGAGGCATCCCGACTCGTCAGCGCCACCGATTCCAACAGCCGCACCACCACCTTCTCCTATGACGCCGCCGGCAACCTTGTAGAAAAGCGGCTGGCAGACGGTACGACCGTGGCCTACGACTACGATCCCGCAGGCAGGCTCACGGCGGTGGATGACAAAATATTTCCAGTACGATACACCTACAACAGCGCCGGCCTTCTGGAAGAGATCCACTACCCCGCCATCCATCGGCGCCTCCGATACGCCTATGACACCGGCGGCCGCCTCGCCCGGGTCGCTGACGGTAATGGGTACGCAGCTGCATACGCCTACAATGATGAAGGCATGCTGAGCCGCATCACGCCCGGCAGGGGCCGCCCCATCACCTTTGCCTATGACGGCAAAGGACGACGGAACGCCATGGTCTATCCCAACGGGATCACGCTGAAACGAACGTATGATGTCCTGGACCGCCCCGTGGAGATCACCTACACCGATGCGGAAAACCGCCCGATTGCCGGATGGCGCTACGCCTATGATGCCGCCGGCGATATCGTCCGAATCACGGACCACAATGGAGATTCGATCCAGTACCGCTACGACGACGACGGCCGTCTGGTCGAAGAGCAGCGCACCGGGGCTGACCGGAGATACAGCTATCTGCCTGGCGGCAACCGCGGCACCCTGAACGCCGGCGGTGAGACCGTCCGCTACCGCTACGACGCAGCGGACCGGCTCGTTGAGGCTGGTGATGAAAAATTTCAATATGATGCAGCCGGCAACCTCCTCCGCCGAACCGGCCCCAAGGGCGCCACCATCTATCGATACGGGAGCGAAAATCAGCTCATCGGCGCACGCCTGCCCGACGGCAGGGACGTCCGCTTCGGTTATGCGCCGACCGGTGAACGGATCTGGCGCCGGGACCCCCAGGGCACCGTCCACTTTGTCACCGACGGCACCCACCTGCTCACGGAACTGGATGAGGCCCTGACGCTGCAGGCCGCCTATCTCCACGGCCCCGGCATCGACAACCCGCTGGTCCGCAGGGCGGCGGGGGAGACAACCTATTTTCATGCCGATCACCTGGGCAGCATCCGGGCGCTGACCGATGCCCGCGGCACCCTCCTGGCCGAATGTCAGACAGACGCATTTGGAATCCCCCTCGGCCCTGCGGCGGCGGCATCCCCCTTCACCTATACCGGCCGTGAGTATGACACGGCCCTGGGTCTCTATTACTACCGTCAGCGGTATTATGACCCCACCATGGGGCGTTTCCTGACCCCGGACCCCATGCCGGACATCTTGAATGCCAACCGGTATACCTACGCCGCGAATTCACCTCTTCGATATCGGGACCCCTGGGGGCTTGCCAGCGTGGACGCCATCCTCGCTCAGATCGTCCTTACCCCCGAAGATCTGAGCGAACTTGCCGCCATGAACATTTCCCGGGAGGTCTTTCTGAACAGGCTCGTCCGGCCGTCCATCCGACTGCAGCAGCTCGAAAACCAGGTCAGCCAAAAATGGTGGGGATATCAGTTCAACCGGCGCTTCGTCCTCCGGGCGTCCAAAAATGACCCCATCACCCGCCTGAGCCTCCTCAAAGAGCACGGGATCACCGGCCCGAGGGCTGTTCAAATTGTCCGGGACATGTTCCATCGGGGCATCCGGTCCCAACGAAGGGCGCTGAAGCTGGATGGGCCTCCCATGGCCGCACCGCTCAGACGTCCTGCCCCGGCGGTGGGCAGCCGCCGCTTTCCCTCCACCCGGGGCGGCACCAAACCGCCGACGGGCTTTCGTGCCTGGGAAAAGGGGCTGGCGACGAACCGCCCGTTGGGGCGCGGCGGCACGGTCATCGATCAGCGGATGGAACCGCTGGGCGGCGGAGCGCCGAGGGATCCTGCCACCCGTCAGGTCCCCGGCGGGGTTCAGCCGTCATCCACAGGCCCTTCCCTGCTGCAGGATCCCACCCCGGCCCCGGCGTCCGCACCAGTAGCGGTTCAGACCCGGCCGGGGCCGGCATGGAACCCCAGGTACCAAGGCCCCACGGGGATGAACCGGAGTCCCGATGCGATGCACTGGAAAATCATTCCCAAAAATTCCAAGGGAGAGCCGGCCTCGATGACGGGACAGGTCCGGGTCCCGGTCATCCATCTCCTGGTGACCACGGAACAACTGCTCCACTGCCGGGAGAGCAAGACCCCGCTGCGGGAATGCATCGCCGATATCATTGTCGCCAATGCCGCCTGGGCGGCGGTTCAAAAGATGGCAATGGCGTCGGGAAGCACCAAGGCAGTCATCGTCCTCCAGGGGGCCGGGATCGGGCTGATGTATTTCAAGCTCTTTCACGACACCGCCCGCCTCCTCTACCATATGTCGAGCTGGCTGGCTGCAGAATACGAAAGATGGGACGCCGAGGAACAGCACCGCCGCTTTGCCCGGACCAACCTGGAAGCTCGCCTGGATGAAGACATCCAGGCCATGCGCCGCCTGATCGTCGACGCCCTCGAAGGGCCCGCCCTGACCCGGCAAATGGCCTGCAGGGAGATCGACGACATGATCTCGAAAGCCGCGGAAGCGGAAGAAGCCGCAGTGGAGGCAGCGCAGGTTTTCCCGCAGGACAGGGAGACTACCGATGCCTGGCAAACCGCCGCCGAAGCGTGTGAACCCGCCTCTCGGATGCAGGCCCGGATCGAGGAAATCCTCGAGCAGAACCGCATCGCCCTGGACCGCCTGCAAACTGCCCTGCAGAAGGCCGCGGATATTGCCGGCAGCTGCCGCAAAAAGCCGGATGCCGACAAGATTCGAGGGTGGACCGTAAGGGCTGAGAAACTCGGCGAAGAAATCGACCGCCAAAAAGAGGAGGCCCGCGATCTTGCCCGCAAGCTGGCCGAGATGATCCCGGCGCTCGCGGCGGCAAAAGCCCAATACCAGTCGGCCCTGGCGGCACGGGACCGCATCATCCAGCTTGCCGAAGCGATGCCGTCGGCCCAGGCGCTCTCCGAGCAGGTCGCCGCGGCGGATGGGGCGACAAAGAAACTGATCGAGGATGGTCGACGGCTGGACAAAAAGGTTGACCTGCTGCGCAAGGGATACCCGGATGCGGCAACGCCTGAGGTGGAGAGACAGTTCCAGCAGCTCAAATGGCTGATCTACGAATATCAATCCCGAGGCGCCTGCAAGACCCTGGATGGCCGGCAGCGGTTCAACACGCACGCCGGGAGGGTAGTGGAGATCCGGCTTACCATGGAAAAGCGTCTCAAGCCGTTCCTCGACCGGCATGAGGAGATTCAGGACTGCCCGGACGCGCCACCGGACCCGTTGATCCAAGCCGTTATCGAGACCAAGGTCGAATCGGAAACCCTCCTGGCCAAGGCCCAGGAGTTGAAGATCATGGCCGATCGGTGCGAATCCGCCGCTGATATCCGCAACGCGACGGTGACCCTCCGCCGCATCCGCCCTCTCGTCGAGAGTTTTGCCGAAATCAAGGTAACCCAACGCCCCGGCGAGCGCTCATGCACCGCTCCCGAGGCACTGAGAATCAAGGCAGGCCAGGAGGCCATCCTCCATATCGATTACGCCGTCAGCGCGCCGCCCGCCAGCACCATGAGCATTCGCATCTTGCCGAGCGTCGACGGCTGGATTCATTGGTCGGATGAAAAGCCGGAGCCCCTCCCGCTTCAGCCCGTCGAAGCCCAGATCCGCATGGGCGACCGCGAGAACCAGCGGATGCTGCGCGCAACCATTCCCATCAACATCCCCTACCCGAGCCGGGATGAGAACACGTCCGACGCCACTGCTCCGTTCGACCTTCGGCTCGCGGTCTTCGCCAACCAGGAGAAGCGCTACACCATGCTCGTCAGGGATGCCTTCGACGTCCTGGGACCCGGCACCGACTTCAACGGCACCGGGGACCTGGACGTCAGCGTCATGGAAGCCGACGGGCAGCACGCCTATCCCGGCAAACTCAGAATCACCGTGGCAGGCGCCAGCACGATCACAAAAATCTTTTCCGGGCCGACGGCCAGGATGAAATTGGACGCCCCCGCCGATTTCGAAAAGATCCGGCTGGGCGCATACAAGGTCCGGGCCGAGGTCCTGGATGACCGGGACGCTTACGCGGGCCCCCGAACCGGCACTGCCGCCCTGACCCTTTTTCGCTGGAACCCGAAAGATCGCCACGTCTCTCCTTGGTTCAGCGCAACAGTCATCCTCGGCAAGGGCAGCAAAAAACCGGCTTTCATCCAGGCGATGACGCCCGAATCGGAAGTCCCGCCCCAGGGGCCCCGGGAATGGTTCATCCACGTGAAGCTGATGGACCGGAAGAAAAAGGGCATCGCCGGGGCGCAGGTCTTTACTGCCTCGGGGGCCTTGGCCGCCGAGGACAAAGGTGGGGGAGCGTATCTGATCGGGCCGATTCGAAATATAGAAAACCGCGACCGGAGGACTGTCGACATCATCGCCGACATCTCCTTTCACTCCCCCCTCAGCGCTCCCCTGGGAAACCGGCAGAGAATATCGGTCGAGTTGGAAGCGCAGGCCCATGTGCACATCACCGTGCCGTTTGACATCACCCTCGCCCCGGCGTTCATGGGTGTCACGGGCACCGGCGGGGGAGCACCGGGCAGCGGCGGCGGCTCGGGAGAGGCTGCCCAAACAGCGCCGCCCCGAACCCCGGCCCCCAAGGGGTCCGGCAGCG
>CAJXSB010000152.1 GCA_913060435.1 uncultured Desulfococcus sp. | reverse complement strand
AAAAGAAAAACCCCGGAATCGGCTCTCTGAAGGTTCGCTACAACAAGGTTTTCGGCTATTACCTCGAAGTGCCCAAAACCCACGCGGAGAAGGTCCCCGGCCACTACATCCGGAAGCAGACCCTTGTCAACGCGGAGCGGTTCATCACCGAAGAGCTCAAGACCTTCGAGTCGACAGTGCTGAATGCCGAAGAGCAGCGGGCGAAGCTGGAGTATGACATCTTCAACGATCTCCGCATGGAAATCAAGCAGCGCGGGCGCCAGCTGCAGGATGCGGCGGACTTCGCGGCCAGGCTGGACTGCCTCCTCAATCTGGCCCATGTGGCCGCCCGGAACGATTATCACCGGCCGGAAATCAATTCTGACGGCGCACTGCTGATCGAGGACGGCCGCCACCCGGTCATCGAAAAAATGATCACCGGCGAGCGGTTCGTGCCCAACACGATCCGCCTCGACAACCAGGACCAGCAGGTCCTCATCATCACCGGCCCCAATATGGCCGGCAAGTCGACGGTCCTGAGGCAGGTCGCCCTGCTGACGGTCATGGCCCAGATGGGCTCCTTCGTGCCGGCGGGCCGCGCCGAAATACCGGTGACCGACAAAATATACACCAGGGTCGGAGCCCTGGACAATCTTAGCCAGGGGCAGAGCACCTTCATGGTGGAGATGCAGGAGACCGCAAACATCCTGAACAACGCCACCCCCGAAAGCCTCGTCATTCTGGACGAAATCGGAAGGGGGACCAGCACTTTTGACGGGCTGAGCATTGCCTGGGCGGTGGCGGAGCATCTCCACGATCTGAAGGGGCGGGGCGTCAAGACCCTTTTTGCCACCCACTACCATGAACTGACGGAGCTCGATCAAGTCAAGCCACGGGTCAAAAATTACAATATCGCCGTCAAGGAAGTCCAGGAGCGGATCATCTTTCTGAGAAAGCTCGTCAAAGGGGGCACCAATCGAAGCTACGGCATCCAGGTCGCCCGGCTGGCGGGAATCCCTCATGCGGTCATCGAGCGGGCCGCATCGGTGCTGCGCCGCATCGAAAGCGACGGACACATCCTCCCCAGGGAGAGCGCCCCTGCCGACGACACCCCGCCCGCCGAGGCATCTCCCCGGCAGCTGGGGCTGTTTCATTCGACCGACGCCGAGCTGGCGGAAACACTCCGGTCGCTGGACATCTCAAGAATGACCCCTTTAGAGGCCATCAATCTCCTGGGCGACCTCCAGGAAAAGGCCCGTTTCCACTGACGGCCACAGCCGATATGGATATCATTTTAAGATGAAAAGGGCCGGAGGCATCATTCGGATCAATCCCATGCGAATCAACCAGAATGCAGCCGCTTTGATGGCGGCGGTCGCCATCATTATCGTTGCGTTCCTGCCCCAGCCCGTCCGGGCGGATGGGGGAAAAACGGAATTCTACCGCGCCCGGAGCGATTATGAAAGATTCCTGAAAAACCCGGACAAAAAGAGATACCGGGACAACTGGATGGCCTGCATCCGGAAATTCCAGAAGGCGTATCGTCAGGATCCCGGCGGCGACTATGCTGCAGCAAGCCTCTTCATGACCGGGGCAATATACCAGGAACTCTTCGCCCTCTCCGGCAATCCGTCGGACCGACGGGAGTCCATCGATATTTTCAACCGGCTCATCAACCGTTATCCAACAAGCCGATACCGGCCCCGGGCCCAGGCGGCGCTGGAGCAGTCTGCGCCGAAAAAGGGCGCCGACCGGAGCAAGCCCCGCACGCATTCGCCCAAAACGGCGGCGGCAACAGAGGTGGCGTCTTCGGCGCCGGCATCCGACATCCACAGGGCCGGGGAGGCGTCCCACGATGACGCCGTCAGCGGAGAGAAACAGACCGACAACGTATACCTGAAGCGGCGCGGAAGCGTCTTCAAGCAGGCCAAGGCCGCTTACCGGAACGCAGCAGGCAGGCAGGGGGCGGAGGCTCAAGGGCAGCCCCCCGCGGCTGCCGCGGATGACCCCATCTCTCGCCTGATCGTCATCGAAGCCGCATGCGATCCCGATGCCCCAACAGCGCCACGGCCTTCCACACCACCGGAGGGCACCCCGACCGTGATCAACGGGCTTCGTTTCTGGTCCAATCCCAGCTACACCCGGGTCGTCATCGACGGCAGCCGGGAGACCCCTTATTCCCCCAAACTTCTGGATCAGGACCCTGCGGCCAACAAGCCGCAGCGGCTCTACATCGACTTCAAAAACAGCCGGCTCAGCAGAGACGTCAACAAAGCGATTCCCATCAACGACGACCTTCTTCTGGGCGCCCGTGCCGGCCAATGCACCCCCGATGTGGTCCGGGTGGTCATCGACATCAAATCCTTCAAGACCTATAAGGTATTCTCCCTCCGGAATCCTTTCCGGACGATTATCGATGTCTGGGGAAAGGAGCATTCCATGCCCCCACTCCGGGCCGAGCGGGAGGCGGCGCCGGCGATTCCCCATAAAACGCCCTCCGTTCCGCCCAAGCCGCCGCGCTACCTGGCTGCCGCCGGCAGCAATCCGAACGTCTCCCCCAATGACCTGGCCAGGCAGTTCGCCCTGGGGGTGCACCGCATCGTCATCGACGCTGGGCACGGCGGCCGCGACGGCGGCGCACCCGGCTATCTCAAGGGCGTAAAAGAGAAGGACGTGGTACTGGGCATCGCCCGGCGGCTCGCCCGGAAGATCCGCAAAGAGCTGGGATGCGAGGTCCTCATGACGCGGGATTCCGACCGGTTTCTGACCCTCGAGGAGCGGACCGCCATCGCCAACACGCAAAACGCGGATCTCTTCATCTCCATCCACTGCAACGCCAACAAGGACAGCCGCGTCTACGGCATTGAAACCTATTACCTCAACCTGGCCACGGACGACGACGCTATTCTGGTGGCGGCCCGGGAGAACGCGACATCCCGAAAGACCATCAGCGATCTTCAGAATATTCTCAATGACCTGATGCAGAACTCAAAAATCAACGAGTCCAGCCGCCTCGCTGCATATGTTCAGAAATCGATGTACGGCCAATTGAAAAAGAACTACAGCCATATCAGCAACAAAGGCGTCAAACAGGCGCCCTTCTACGTCCTGCTCGGGGCCCAGATGCCATCGATCCTGGTGGAGACCTCATTCATCAGCAACAAGCGCGAGTGCCAGCGTCTTGTCAGCGACGACTACCAGGAGGCCCTCTGCAGTGCCATCGTTGCCGGGGTCAGAGGGTATATCGAGGAGACCAACCCCATGGCGTTCTGGGACCCCTACGACGGCAAAAAAGGCTGAAGCCAATGGAGGGGATTACTCTCCACCGGCTTGATCCCGTCGCTCGGGAAGGGCGATCATCCGCTTTTCCGGATCTTCCTGGGGGCGGTAGAAGATGCCGACATGACCGATCATGCCGACAAGGTCGGCCCCGGTCCGCGCCTCGAGTTCGCCCGAAATCGCACGCTTCTGTGCTTTTTCCTTGAAATCGACAAATTTGACCTTGATGAGCTCATGGGTGGCGAGCGCATCGTCGGCAGCCCGGATGACGGCGTCGGTCACCCCCTGATGGCCGATATGGACGACGGGCTTGGCGCCGTGGGCAAGCCCCCGCAAGTATTTTTTCTGAAAACCGCTTAGCTCTGTCAACAGAACCTCCTCTATGGAATTCCTCGCCGCAGCCGCGTGTTCCAGGCCACAATCCGCGTGGATAGGCCCCGGCGAAGTCCGGTAAGACACAAAATTCAAGATGAATCTCAAATTATGAGTTTCATCATCCGCTGTTCTCCGGACCCGGAGAACACCTCATAATGTCCATCGCATGAACGAAACTCGAAAGTTGCGATGAGTAACGCATTCCCGCCGTCACCATTCGCAAAGACTTGAAAAGTAGGCTTTGTTATCAGAGGGCGCGTCATCTTTCAACGGTATTTCCATTTCCCAAGGCGGGGCTTCTGTCCACCATTTGACGGAGGTCATCCCAGTTGAAGTGGAGGTATTTCCGGGTCGTGTTGAGATTTTCGTGCCCGAGAAGGTACTGGATCATGATCAGGTTCTCGCCGCGCTGGGCCTTCAGACTGGCGCCGGAATGACGCAGCAGGTGCGGGCCCTGCTTTCTCTTGAGGATTCCCGCCGATTGAAGGGCGCTGCTGACGATGTTGTGCACCTGACGGGGCTTGAGAGGGCGGCCGTGGCTCGACAGGAAGACCCAATCGCTCTCATGGCCTTTGTACTCGGGCCGTATATCATACCAGCGAACGAATTTTTCCCCCAGATCCCGGTGGATCGGTATCTTGTCCACTTTGCCCCGCTTCCGCGTCACCCACAGCACCCCCTCTTCCAGGCGCACGTCCGGAAGCCTCAACTGGACCGCTTCGGAAACCCGCAGGCATATATCCGTAAAAAGGCTCATCAGCAGTAAATTGCGATCAACTGTTTTTCTGCTGGATGTCTGGGCCGCCGCTTGAAAAAGCGTTTCGAGTTCATCAAATGTCAGATAATCGATTTTTGGTGCATATATTTTGGGTTTTGGGATGATTGAAGCAAAATTTTCAATAATCAACCCTTCATCCTCAAGATAGTCCATAAACCCGGTCAACACATAGATAACATTTAATTTCGAAGAATTTGCAATTTTCAATGATTTTAAATAGGAAACTACGGCATTCTTATGCAGATTCGATGTATGAAAGATTTTTTTGGATGCACAGAATTCAGAAAACCGATTAAGCTCATATTGCCTGTTTTTTACAGATGACCGGCTAAGGATACCAATAGCCTCTTTTTCATCTAAATACTTTTTTACCGCTTCATTGATAGGAATATCACCAAAAATATCTTTATCAGCATTCATGATCATTTATCCATATTTATATCGTATATATCTATTTTTATTTTTTATGAAATAAATAGAGCAGCAATAATACTCTATATTGCGCAATAGTATATCGCCACAGGCGCCCCGTTTATGCCCGAAGGCAACCCCAAGCCCGCAATGTTTTCCATCGATAGCGCCTCATAAATTGCACAATATAATTCTATTGTGGTGTTTTTGCCTTGGTTGCGCCGGAGAAGCGCCAATTATTTAAAGATATTTCCCAATTTTATCGTCTTCTGTCCCGATCCTGGATTTTTCTCTCTTCGTTCAGGGACCGTCTACGGTATTGTTGTGATTATAATGCAATATTAATGAAAGACTTTACTTTATCACTATATTTTAATAAAAAGAACCGAAAACTCATTCATCAAACAGTATAGCGGAGATTAGCCATGGCAAGGACCAAATACCATATTACTCCTGAATCAGGAAGGCTTTCCATCACTTTGAACAAAAGGCAATTAAAAGAATTCAAAAAAATGTCAATTGAATTTGAAATGTCGATTGATGACATACTGCAGGTCGCCGTTGAAAGCTTTATAAAAAAGTATAACAACATTTCTTTTGAACAGATGGACGAAAAAGGAATAAATACAGTTTTAGATGAATAAAGCCAATTAAACGCCATTTCATCATAAATAAAATTTTTACCAATAAAAAGCTGTATACAAAGTAAATATCGAATATGAAAATTTTAGTAGTGTCAGATATTATTGAACCTAATTTATATAAAAATTTTGATATTCAAAATTTTAGAAATATAGACCTTATTTTGTCATGTGGAGATCTTGAACCTGAATATCTATCATTTATGACAGATCGGGTTAATGCACCACTTTATTACATAAAAGGGAATCATGACATTCGATACAACGATAAACCACCACAAGGCTGCAAAAATATCGATCAGAAGATAGTGACGTTCCGTGGGCTGAAAATATTGGGTTTTGAAGGATCAAGGTGGTATAATGGCGGTATCAATCAATATACCGACAACCAGATGAAAATGCGGGTTTTCAAGATGTTTCCGCGCATATGGTGGCATTCTGGCGTCGATATCGTTATTTCCCATGCTCCCCCAAGATACATTGGTGATGCAGAAGATTTATGCCATAGGGGCTTTAAGAGCTTTCACTACCTTATTAATCATATTCAACCCAGATACTTCATCCACGGTCATATACATGCGCTTTTCAACAATCCTGCGGAGCGGATCCGTATTGTAAAGCATACCCAGGTCATCAATGCGGTCGGCCACTATTTTCTGGAGATCCATGAAAAACAAATTTTTTGACAACATTCTTGCGGGATGGCGGGACCGCCCCCGAAAAAGGAAACTGAAAAGCTTTCGGGAAGATCAGGAGATGGAGGGCGCTTTTGACGCCAGGGATCTCGGTCTGAAAGAAGTCGAGGTTCAGAAGATTGTCGGCTCCGTCGGTCGATATCAGGATTTCGACAGTCGCTTCCGCCTGAAAACCGGCATCCCTTCTGAAAGACTGATGAAGGTCAAACAGGCTGCCAGAGACGGCAAACCGCTCCCCCCCATATCCCTTTACCAGATCAAGGATGAATACTACATCGTCGATGGCAACCATCGCGTCTCCGTGGCCAAGGAGCGCGGCTGGAAGACGATCCACGCCCACATTCTAGAATTCCTTCCCTCGCGGAAAACCATTGAGAACGTCCTATACCGGGAGAAGATCGACTTCCGGGACAAAACCGGGCTTTCCTCTCCCATCGAGCTGACGGAAGTGGGCCAGTACTCCTATCTGCTGGAGCAGATCGCTGAGCATCGCCAATCCCTCGAGGAGATCAACGGTGCGCCGGTCTCCTTCCAGGACGCCGCAAAGGACTGGCACCAGACCATTTTCCTCCCGTTTGTCTCCATCATCCAAAAAAGCCGACTGGCAGAGGCGTTTCCAAATCGGACCGGAGCGGACCTCTATGCCTACATCTCCTTTCACCAGTGGAAGAAGGGCAGGGGACGCCGCTACGGCATCGGCCTCGATCAGATCATACCGAAAAACATGGAGGAATTCAGGGCGAAGATGGCCGAAAAGAAGGGGTTCGAATTCCCGGAGATGAAACACCTCATGACGGCCTTCGTCCTGATTTCCGTCAAGGCCGGAGAAGAATACCGGATCATGGAAAAGATCTTTGCACTGCAGGAGGTGAAAGAGATCTATGATGTCCCCGGAGAGTTCGACCTGATCGTCAAGATCGTCATGGAAAGGGACTGGCTCAGTTCGGATTCCGAGGTGATCGGCTATTTCGTCTACAAGCATATTCGGCGGATTCCGGGGGTACGAAAAACCCAGACCCTCATACCGACATTCACGAAACACAAGCCGGGGGAATGAGGTCCCGCCCAGGAGCGCGTCCACACCCCGGAAAAGGAGGCAGGCATGCACCAACCATTGGCCGGAAAGAAATGCATCGTCACCGGCGCATCCCGTGGCATCGGACGCGCCGTTGCCGAGCGGCTCGGCCGGGACGGCGGGTCGATCATCGTCAACTATGCGCAAAACGAAGCGGAGGCCGAGGCGGTGGTCGCCACCATCCGGTCCGCCGGCGGTCAGGCGGCTGCGGTCCAGGCCGACGTTGGCCGGCGCCGCGGCATCCAGCGGCTCTTCGATGCCGCAGACGCCCATTTTGGGGGGATCGACATCCTGGTCAACAATGCAGGGGTTGCCCTCGAAAAAAGGATGCCCCTGTCCGAGATCTCCGACGCGGATTTCGACCGGCTGTTTGCGGTCAATGTCCGGGGGGTATTCATGGCCCTTCAGCAGGCCGCACAGCGGATGGCCGACCACGGCCGCATCGTGAACATCTCCAGCACCGTCGTTCCCATGGCACTGCCGGGCTACAGCGTCTATGCCGCGACCAAAGCGGCGGTGGACAGCTTTACCCGGATTCTCGCCAAAGAACTCGACGGGCGGGGCATCACCGTCAACGCCGTGGCGCCGGGCCCGGTGGAAACGGATCTTTTCAACGCCGGAAAAACAGCGGCGGTCAAACGGCAGATGGCCGACATGTGCCCCCTGCATCGCCTTGGCCGGCCCGAGGATATCGCCCGCGTCGTGGCGTTCCTGGCAGGTGAAGAGGGTGGATGGATCAACGGGCAGGTCCTCCTGGCCAACGGGGGAATGATCTGATCATTCATATTGGCGTCACCAGTTCGGCGAATGCAAGGGGGGAAGCGCTCCGGAAGATTCGATCGAGGCCGCCTTCGGAAAACGCCATCGCCATATCGTCTTTCCGGTAGCGACGGCCGACCAGCGACCGTGCCAGCAGGCGGATGGCCGCCGGGTCTGGGGTACCGACCCGGCCGTCGACCGCCTGGACCCTTCCCTTCTCTACGGTGATCACCATGTCGAACGCCCTCGCACCAAACCTTCCGGAGCGGCGAATGCGGAACTTGGGCGACCGGCCGACATTCCAGTCCCAGGAGTGGTATTTCTCCCGGGCCAGTGCCGCCACCGCGCGCCACTGCCGATCCTCCAGCGGATGCGGCGCCGCACCGCCATGGTGCGCCGCCATGGCCCGCCGGATTTCAGCGGCAAAGGCGGACATGGGCACCGGGCCCGTCAGCATACTGGATACATTGGCCACCGGACTCCGCACCGACGGCACCGCCCTGGAGTCCACCGGGCTGCCGGGCGCATTCAGGGCGGTGCGGAGTGCGGCCAGATCCGCATCGAACAGGAGCGTGCCGTGGGTCAGGATCCCTTTGCCGCTGGAAAACTGTGCTGTGCCGGAGATCTTTTTCCCCCGGACTTCAATATCGTTCCTGGCGTTCACCGCTGCGGAAACGCCCATGCGCTGCAGGACGGCAATGACCGGTGCGGTGAATGCCCCAAAATGATGCAGGTGCTCGCGCCGGTAGGGGCTGACGATGCTGACATTCAGGTTGCCATGGTCATGATAGACGGCGCCGCCCCCGGAAATCCGCCGGATGACGGGAATGCCCTTTGCCGCGGTGTAGACGGCATTGATCTCCTGGAGGGGGTTCTGGTTTCTGCCGATGACAACCACGGGCCGGTTGACGTAAAAAAGGAGATAGGTATTCGCTGGATCCAGATGCCGGAGGCAGTATTCCTCGAGCGCCAGGTTCATCCATGGGTCATATAAACGGGGGTCATCCAGGCGGGGGGCCTGGATGAAATAAACCTTTTCTGTCATCGATGGGAAAAAGCGTTCGGTCGCTCATGGGTGCCCGTTGAGGGCCCCGCAACGGGCAGCGCACCAGGTGCGGTGCCCCCAGAGACAAACCCCGTCCGGGGCCGGGACGGGATCGAGTGATCGGATGCGGACTTCGTCAAATCACCCGCGAGAGGAAGACCAGCCCCCAAGTGACGCCAACCAGCATGGTGATATTGAAAACACGACGATACCCGGACAGCCGCGATCCGCTTCGGTTCAGACGCTTGAAAAACCGGAGCTCGTTGCGGGTGAACCTCGAAGAGATGGACTTCTCCTGCTTCTTCTCCTGTTTCATAGACCAAAGGCGTTCCTTTTGATGCCAGGTTATGGTGATGGCGGGCCATAAATTACGTAATAACATTTAAAGACAATAATCGCACTAGACATACAATGATGACCTTGTCAACCATAATTTTACCACTACGCGGCTCTTTTTCCGACTTGATAAAAACCCCAAACCTCACTATCTAGACCGATGTATATGCGGTTGGAATCATCGGAGGTATGCAAATAATGGTCATCGCAGGGCTGACAGGAGGGATTGCGACGGGCAAGTCGACGGTGGCGGCATTCCTCCGGCAGGCCGGTGCCGCCATCATCGATGCCGACAGAATCGCCCATGAAGTGGTCCGGCGGCACCGGCCGGCGTGGCGGGAGATCGTTGCCCGGTTCGGCACGGAG